>PLEA01000281.1 GCA_003136335.1 Acidobacteriaceae bacterium
TGACGCCGCTCTATCCGCAGGAGCGCCTCAAGCTCGAGACCACGCGCGAGAACGCCAGTGCCCGCGTCATGGACTTGCTCACGCCGCTAGGCAAGGGACAGCGCGGCCTGATCGTCTCCCCGCCACGCGCGGGCAAGACCATGCTGCTGCAAAACGTCGCCAACTCCATTACCGCGAATCACCCGGAAGTTGTTCTGATGGTGCTGCTCATTGATGAGCGCCCCGAAGAAGTCACGGACATGCAGCGCTCGGTCAAAGGCGAAGTCATTTCCTCCACCTTCGACGAGCCCGCCGCCCGCCACGTGCAGGTCGCGGAAATGGTCATCGAAAAAGCCAAGCGCCTGGTCGAGCACAAGCGTGACGTCGTGATCCTGCTCGATTCCATCACCCGTCTCGCCCGCGCCTACAACACAATTGTTCCGCCCTCCGGCAAGGTGCTCTCCGGCGGCGTCGATTCCAACGCCCTGCAGCGTCCGAAACGTTTCTTCGGCTCCGCCCGCAACATTGAAGAAGGCGGCTCCCTGACCATCATTGCCACCGCCCTCATCGACACCGGTTCCCGTATGGACGACGTCATCTTCGAAGAGTTCAAAGGCACCGGCAACTCGGAAATCATCCTGGAGCGCAAGCTGGTCGATAAGCGCGTCTTCCCGGCCATCGATATTCAGCGCTCCGGCACGCGTAAAGAAGAGTTGCTCATCCCCAAGGAAGATCTCTCCCGCATCTGGGTTCTGCGCAAAGTCCTGAATCCGCTCTCGCCGGTCGAAGCCATGGAATTACTGATCGACAAACTAAGCAAGACCCGAGGAAACAGTGAATTCCTGGCCAACATGAGCGCTCTGTAAGGCGCTGCGATTTGAAAAAGGCACGGTCTTGATAACCGTGCCTTTTCTCTTGTGCGGTTCCATCGCCACGTCCAGAATGAACCCATCTGCGACGACAAGGGAGAACGATCATGCAGGAATCAGCGGCCTCCGATTTGCGCATCGCGAAGCTAGAGCGCCAGGTCCGGTTACTCACATTTGGTTCACTCGCAGCGCTGACCGTGGCCGCGCTTACATTCGTGATCAGCATGCGGACGACCTCCGTCAGCGCCAACGAGGCCGCGCATATCCTGCACACACACGGATTTGTGATTGAAGACGATCACGGATACCCGCGCCTTCTGCTGGGTGCTCCCATTCCGAGGGTCGAAGGACGAAAGCGCCGCGACGATCTCACCAATGGAATCGTCCTGCTGGAAGAGACCGGCGCAGACCGCCTGATCATGGGGGATGCTATCCCTCCGCAAGTGGCGGGAAGTGTGGGAACGCGCACCAAGACTGAGCAAGCTTCCGGTTCTTGGATCAACGATGCGAACGGCAACGAGCGTGGAGGCTACATCACCACCGGAGACGATGCCCTTCTAACACTCGATTACGCGTCCAGTGACGCGTTTCATCTCACCGCCCACGCCTGACTCTGCATCGTTGATGATGCGGGCACCCGGCGACGGCCTGCACGCCATGCTGATTACTGAGGGTGATCGTCCCGCCAAACTGCTTTTCGCGAGTCAGGGCCAGATTGACCTGCTTCGCGTCGATTCCCAAACCGCGAAGCGATCGCCTGCGATCCATAGTGACAAGGAATTCTTCGAGACAGTGAGGAACGCCACGCCGTAAGTCGCGCCGCCGACAGCCTTAGATCCAACTTCTGCCGACGTATAATTTCTTAGAGCAGTGCGCGCCTTGACTCTCTGCGAGGTTTCCGTGCGACCCCGACTTCCCGTATGGACGTTGTTCCTTTGCGTATTCGCACTTCCTGGCTTTGCGCAGAAGGTGAACCCAGCAGTGCCCCCGTCTCCCAGGACAGACATCAACCAGCCCATCGCGGGTGAAGATGAAGCTCGCGCCCGCATCGCCGACGAGATGGCCAAGAGAGCCGCCAAAGAGCGCGTCGCCGCCCTCAAGCACGATACTGACAGATTGCTGAAGTTGTCGGTCGAGTTGAAGCAGTCCGTGGATAAGTCAGACGAAAACGTCCTCTCGCTCGATGTGATCAAGAAAGCCGAAGAGATCGAGAAGCTGGCCCGCAGCGTGAAAGACAAAATGAAAGGCCCGAACTAACCTCAATCCCCCAGATGCTTCCGACTTTGGGAAACGGAATAGCTCACCGCCGAACTGAAACAATCCCTCGAGACGTCGGGTCCGGATGGGATGTCCATGGACGCCCACAAGAAAGTTGAACAGATCGAAAAGCTGGCCCATGGCGTGAAATCGAAAATGAAGCGGTCTTTGTGAGCCTGATTTTTTCCTGATTCAAGAAGTACCCGAAACGGAAAACGCCATCCGAATTGCTCCGGATGGCGTTGAGCTTTACCCTGCCTCGCTCTACTCCGCGCCCGCCTTGATCCGCATCCCGTAGAACGAACGGTATACGAACATAAACGACACCACGAAAAACGCCAGCGCTAGCCCTCGAGTCAGCCTCGTGCCTTGTTCATAGGCCAGCTTCACCGCCAGTTCCACCGCCAGCAGCCCGAACAGCGTCGTGAACTTGATGACCGGATTCAGCGCCACCGAGGACGTGTCCTTAAACGGATCGCCCACCGTATCGCCGATCACCGTGGCATCGTGCAGCGGCGTGCCCTTCTGCTTCATCTCCACTTCCACAATCTTCTTGGCGTTGTCCCACGCAGCGCCCGCGTTAGCCATGAAGATCGCCTGATAAAGTCCGAAGATCGCAATCGAAATAAGGTAGCCCACGAAGAAGAATGGATCGACGAATGCAAACGCCAGCGTCCCGAAGAACACCGCTATGAAGATGTTCAACATCCCCTTCTGCGCATACTTCGTGCAGATCGCAACCACCTTCTTGCTGTCAGCAACCGACGCCTTCTCCACTCCTTCGAGTTTGATGTTGGCTTTGATGAACTCAACCGCTCGATAAGCTCCCGTGGTGACGGCCTGCGTCGATGCGCCGGTGAACCAGTAAATCATCGCCCCGCCGGTGATCAATCCCAGGAAAAACGGTGCGTAGAGCAGCGACAGCTTGGCTACGTTTTCGGTGTCGGTCAATCCGTTGGTCAACGCCATAATGATGGAAAAAATCATGGTGGTCGCGCCCACCACGGCCGTGCCGATAAGCACCGGTTTGGCCGTAGCCTTGAAGGTGTTGCCCGCGCCGTCATTAGCCTCCAGCAGATGCTTAGCGCGCTCGAAATCCACGTTCATGTTGAAGTCTTTCTTGATCTCAGCTTGTACGTTCGGCACCGCCTCAATCAACGAAAGTTCGTACACAGATTGCGCATTGTCGGTGACCGGACCGTAGGAATCCACTGCGATCGTGACCGGACCCATGCCCAGGAATCCGAAGGCCACCAGCCCAAACGCAAACACCGCCGGAGCCAGCATTCCCGCTGCCAGCGCCAGGCCCATCGTGCTCATGTAATACGCAATCGCCATCAGAAACATCATCGCCAGACCAAGATAGTAGCCCGAGAAATTTCCCGCCACGAATCCCGACAGGATGCCGAGCGACGCTCCGCCTTCCTGCGCCGAGATCACGACCTCTCTCACATGCCGCGACTCCGTCGAGGTAAACACCTTCACCAGTTCCGGAATTACCGCGCCCGCTAGCGTGCCGCACGAAATAATCGTGGCCAGCTTCCACCACTGCGTGCTGTCGCCGCCGAGCTGGGGAATGACGAAATACGAAATCAGATAAGTTATGCCGATCGAGATGATCGAAGTCAGCCACACCAGCGAGGTCAGAGGCGCCTCGAAGTTCATCTCATTGGCCGAGCCATACCTGCCCTTGGCGATGGCGGCGTTCAGGAAGTAAGACACCGCGCTCGATACCAGCATCATCACGCGCATCACAAAAATCCACACCAGCAACTGTACTTGCACGTTCGGATCTTTCACACCGAGCAGGATGAAGGTGATCAGCGCGACTCCCGTCACGCCATAAGTTTCAAAGCCATCAGCCGACGGCCCCACCGAATCGCCGGCATTGTCGCCCGTGCAATCGGCAATTACGCCAGGGTTGCGCGCGTCGTCTTCCTTGATTTTGAAGACGATCTTCATCAAATCCGAACCGATGTCGGCAATCTTGGTGAAGATCCCGCCCGCGATTCGCAGCGCCGCCGCACCCAGCGACTCGCCAATGGCGAAGCCGATGAAGCACGGTCCCGCATAGTCGCCCGGAATGAACAGCAGAATAAACAGCATGATCAGCAGTTCCACGCTGATCAGCATCATCCCAATGCTCATGCCCGCCTCAAGCGGAATCTGATACACCGGATACGGCTTGCCGGGAAGGGAAGCGAACGCCGTCCGCGAGTTGGCGAACGTGTTGACCCGAATTCCAAACCACGCCACACCGTAGCTGCCCGCGATCCCCACCAGACTGAAGCCGAGAATAATAGGAAGCGTCAGCCCCACCGACTTTCCCGGCACCGGCGACAGCCACCCGAAGTAAGCCGCAATAATGACGGCGATGAATGCCCACAACAGAAGAATGAACTTGCCTTGCGTCACCAAATAGGTCTTGCAAGTCTCGTAGATCAGCTCCGAGATCTCGCGCATGGACCGATGCACGGGCAGGTTCTTCAACCGCATAAAGATCGCCATGCCAAAGCCCAGCCCAAACAGGCAGAACAGGATTCCAATCAGCAGCAATTTATGGCCATCAATCGCGCCATTGAAAAAGCTGACCTGCGACAGATCAGGCAGCTTCAGGGAAGCTTCGCCCCCAACCGTTTCGCCAGCAGGCTGTGCAAAAGCGGTGGCCGCACCGACAGTAAGCAAGGCGGCTACGGCGGAAAGTTTCGTGCCCCCGCGGCGCGTGAAAAACGCAGCAGTGGCGAGCCAGTTGCGCATAAAATGAGTCCTCCGAAAGAAACGGTTTTAAGGATTACAGAACGTGTTTAGGCATCGCCTTCCGGAAACAGCATCGAAGCGCGCAATCCGGTTGTGCAACAGTACGCACGCCCAACGAGCGTCAAACATTTTCCGGAATTCCGAACACGCTTCCACCGCAAAACCTGAAGGAGTNNCAAAACAGCCGTTTATAACACGTTGGTTTAGCAGGGTCAAACCCACCGATGGGGAAGGTGAAGGCGTCACCGCAGATCGGCCAAAGAATCGATTTTCTAGCGGTCCGTTGGATGGCTGATTTCCGCAGCCAGATATTTCTGGAGCGGCTCCCAGTAATGCGACCACCATCCCGGTGCCAGGTGCGAGGCTGCGCCCTGGGGGAAGCCGGTATGATCGAAGCTAAGTCTCGTTTCGGTTTGCTGCTCGTCGAGTTGGAATCTCACCATCGAATAAAGACCCGCCGGCCAATCTCTTTCGCGCCATGCTTGCACGATGCGCTCGTAGGGAACAAGCTCGATGTGGCGACCCGTTATCACGCCTCCAAAAATAGAGAAAGAACCACCCACTTCAGGGCGAATCTCCGTGGAAGCGCCTTTCACAATGAAATCGGTGACCTGGCTAAACTTCTTCTCATCGATGAGCGCTTCGTAAACTCGCTTCCGCGACGCCTTGAAAACAACCTCTTGATGGATACTCTCGCAGGTTTGCGAGATCCCATTCCGATCGGCCTGCGGAGTAGAGAGACCAAAAACGTCTTCCGCCATTCCGAATACCGGCAAGAGTGCCGCGAAGCGCACCGAAAAATCTCTTCGCGTATAGCGGGTGCGGTTCATCGCTTCTTTGTGGAAAACACGGCGTTCAGCCGGATGTTCGAGGATTTTACCACGACCGATAAATCGCTGATGCAGAGGCGATTGCAGAACTGTAGTGGTGCAGTTTTGAGTTCCGACAGTCTCCGTTTTATGGGCCGAGGTACAGACGCGCGCGAGATTGAGATACGCCTGGTCAAAATTCAGGGCGTTATCCTGACCGTAGCCGTTCTTCAGGCGAAGGGAAGGATCTTGCGCGTAGACCGCAGTCTTCGCGCGCGCCCCTTTCAGCCGGAGCGTCGCAGGTCTATCCCGTAGCCGAGGAGCACGGCTGGCGTTTAGGACGCGTCGTCGATCCCTTCGGACATCACTGGGAAATCGGCCGCCCACTCGCGTAGTCGCCAGCGAGCTCGGCACTCAGCTCTGGACCAAACGGCGCATAGTCTATTTTGGACTTTGACTGTGCTCCTTTAAACATCCTCGCATAATGCCGCTTGCACGAGGCGCTCAAATCCGGGTCGCAATGTCGTGGAAGGTGTACGTCCCGATGCCGAGCCCCAGCCCCGTTCCCACCCACATATCCGACGCCCAGTAGTCGCGCGCCATAAAGCGGCTTAGCGTAACTGTGAACGCCGCTGAGTAAGTCAGCACTCGCACCCAGGGCTGCGAGTCCTGCGGCGAAATTTGCGAGGGGATGCCCGGGCATCAGGTTAGAATTCAACCATGGACAAGAAGGAAATTAATTCTCCGAAATTGACTGCCAACTTCCTATTCTGGGTTGCAGGCGTCGGCGGTGTCTTACTGGTGGCTCTCTTGGGGCACTATGTCTGGAAAATGTTTTGATACTGGGCAGCCAGTCGGGAAGAGCGACATTTAGAGGCGAACAGTGAACTCGCAATCCACTCCCGCCATCAACTCGTGAAGCCGAACTCTCCCAAGATTGGCCGACTTCGGTTCAATGCATTATGGCGATATTTCGCCAACTACGAGATCCACTCTGGATTGGCGACCATCCGCCAGTAATGGTGCCGGAACCGCCGGAAAGCTGAGTGCCGTGGGGTTCACCAGGCAAGCTGGAACACGCGCGAACCAACGGCTTCAGATTGGCTGCGCTGAAAGCCATGCTGCCGCAATCAAACACACTGTAATCACCATTGAGAAAACGATAGGGAGGATAAAGAGGTATCTCCAGCTCACAACCGTGATGGCTGCAAAGCAAACAGCGAACGCCCACGCAGTGCCGCGCATGAGCGCTAAAGTCTCTGCCGGAAGGCCACCTAGTTGCCACGCTAATATCGCCGCGAAAAGATAAAACACGCCGACAGAGAGTCCAGCCGCAACAAAAAGGTCCCAATATGTCCGGCTAAACCCCTGCACGTCAAAGTGAATTGACCGCATTGAGCCAAGCAGGGTATCAACTCCCCAATTGGGATCGGACTGGCGAAAACCAAGTGTATGTCCGACAGCAAAAAACAGCAGAAGAACAGCGGCGATTCGATAAAACAGAGAGGCCTTCATGTCTTGCCTCCAGAGAGAACGGCTGAAGTGTACCACTGTGCTCGGCCCGCACTTGCGACTTAGTAGGAATTCTCCTTCTTGACAGAACGGCCGACTTCTATAGCCGCCTTGTCTTCCGCAACTAATTTGAGGCTGGCTACCTCGGCGGTAAGTATTGTAATCAGGGCGTTTCACTCAATGACCCTGACATCCGTTCAAAATCGTCACCCGCAGGAAAAGACTCGCCCGTAACATGGCACACGGTGCGCGCCAACCCTCCGAATCCCGCATGGCATCTGACCTTTCGCGATCTGGTTCTCCGGCCTTTGGCTGCCCGCCAGTATTCTTTCCAGTCGCAGCGAGGCGGTGCGGTCCGTGCCTGCATGGTGGCGTTCCTGCGCTTTTCAATTCCCACATCGCGATTCGTTTCGGCTTCATGCAACTCGCCCCGTTCACATTCCCATAACCTGCCAGCAACCGCGCAGACAGATTCGCCGCAGGTACGTCCGCACTAACGTTTTTATAAGGTCACTCCGGAGGAATGAAAAATCGTGACTCTCATTTTTCCTCGAGCGCGGAAAGCGGCGCCGCCGCTGTGAGCATTGCAAGATGCTCGTGTGGAGCGGGAACTCTTGCCCGCTGGCTCTTCCGCTGATTTTCTTCGCCGCCGCCGTTAGCAGAAGCAGGAATGCGATCCGCATGCCGAGATGCAATTTCTTCGGCGGTCCATATTCCAGTCAGGCCGAACACGATCATTACTATGAATCGATTAGCCAACCAGAAACACCCCAATAAAACAAACCAGGCGTCTGCTGGAGTTGTGCGGCATCAACGTCAATCCTGCAACGTTAATCCCGCATCTAAGCAAGAAGAACAAATACTCAGTCCGCATGTGACAAAAATTTACATTGCGCGGGCCTGAGCCTGGTGAACTTTGCTCGCAAACTTTATGTCGAAGTTTGCATCACTAATAGAGGCCACGTATCATTAAGGCAACCTGCATCCCGACTTGCGCACGCACTGGAGGTTCATGGTGAGATTGAAATTATTCAGAACTATTCTTAAGGGCGCTCCCGCCAGCATTCTTACATTGGTAGTGGGCGTTGGCTCCTTGCAGGCGCAAGAGCAGCAGCAAGACCCAGGCCCGCCGCCACAGGATCGGCCTCAACAGGCTCAGCCCCAACAGGCTCAGCCGCAATATGACCAGCAGCAAGATCAAGGGCCGCCGCCCGACGAAGACGCCCCAAACGATCAGGCTCCTCCTCAAGGTCCGCCACGAGCGCACTCTGCCACCTTGAGTCCTGAACAGTTACAGCAGTTGGTGGCTCCCATCGCGTTGTATCCCGACGCTCTGCTGGCGCAGATTCTTGCGGCTTCTGCCTATCCGACGCAGATTGTCGAAGCAGAACGATTCCTGCAGCAGAATCCCAATTTGAAGGGCAAGGAATTGGGCGACGCAGTGGACCATCAGGACTGGGATCCGAGCGTGAAAGCTCTGACTCAGTTCCCCTCCGTGCTGGCGAATTTAGACAAAGATTTATCCTGGACTTCCGAACTCGGCGACGCCAACTACAACCAGCAAGCCGACGTCATGCAGGCCGTTCAGGTCATGCGCAGGAAAGCCGAAGACGCCGGTCATTTGAAGACGACGCCGCAGCAGACTGTGTCGAACCAAGGACCGCAAGTCGTCATTCAACCCGCGAATCCCGACGTCGTGTACGTGCCCGATTACAATCCTGATTTGATTTACGGCTATCCGGTCGGAATATGGCCTGGCTTCTACCCATGGTGGGGCGTCGGAGGCCCGTATCTTTCTTTCGGAGTGGGATTTGGAATTAGCCCGTTCTTCGGATATGGCTGGGGCTGGCATGGCTGGGGAATGGATTGGCGCGGCGGTGGCCTGATGTATGGTGGCGGCCGTTATGGATTCCACAGCCGCTCGTTCTATGACCGCAATGCCTACTTCCGCGGTAACTACCGCGGCTACGCGCCTTACGGTCGCGGCGACCGCACTGCCCGAGGTTTTGCTGCTCCCGGCCGCGCCGGCGGATACGGCTCACCGGGCCGTGCGGGATCCTATCGTGCACCTGCAGCCAGAGGCGGCGCCTTCAGTGGATACAGTCGCGGCGGAGAAGCGCGTGGCTATTCCTCACGCGGACGATCCAGCGTTGGCGGTGGCGCGAGCGGCGGCGGCGGTGCGCACGGTGGCGGCGGGCACGGAGGCGGGGGCAGGCACTAACCGCGCCACCAACCCGCTATGGGCCCATTTCAGATGTGTCGCGCGCCAGAAAGGACAAATAGTTATGACATTGGAAATGCTGAGTTCGAAAAGATATGCCGGGTGTATTGGATTTGCGGTTGCAATCGTCACGGTCGCCGCCTTGGGACTCTCAAGTTTGGCAGGAGCGCAGTCTGCTCCACAAAAATCTGCCTCGCACGGACAGGAATCGAACGAACAAGCATCTACGCACCGGAAGACCACCCAACTCCAGCCAGGGCAACAGACGTTTTCCTCCGCTGCCGAAGCCGCCCAGACTTTGGTCTCCGCCATTCAGAAGGATGATCAGCCGGCATTGTTGAAGGTACTGGGATCGAAAGCCAAAGACATTATTTCTTCGGGCGATGAAGCCGAGGACAAGAACAACCGAAATCAGTTCGTGCGGAAATATCGCCAGATGCATCGTCTGGTGACCGAACCCGATGGCACCACCACGCTCTACATCGGCGCGGAAAACTGGCCCACTCCGATCCCGCTCATCCACAAGGGCGACTCCTGGTATTTCGATACCGCGGCGGGCAAAGAGGAAATTCTGTACCGCAGGATTGGGAAAAACGAACTGTCCGCGATCCAGGTTTGCCGTGAACTGGCGGACGCGGAAAAAGAATATTACGCGGAGCCGCACGACGGCGACAAGAATCAGTACGCGCAGAAGTTCTACAGCGACCCGGGCAAGCACAACGGCCTTTTCTGGCAAGCCTCGTCGGGCGAACCCGCCAGCCCCATCGGCCCGCTGGTAGCGGCGGCTGCGAAGGAAGGCTATGGAGACGCTGCCGATCAGGAGCGCCAGCCCTTCGAGGGATATTATTTTCAGATCCTGAAAAGTGAAGGCCACGGCCACAGCTACGTCGTCGACGGAAAGATGACCCGCGGCTTCGCCTTCATCGCCTATCCTGCCGAGTATCGCTCCTCGGGAGTGATGACCTTCGTCGTGAATCAAGACGGCATCGTCTACGAAAAAGATCTCAGCCCGCGAACCGCCGAGCTCGTAAAAAACTTGACTCGCTACGACCGCGACGCCAGCTGGCGCAAAGCAGATTAAGCGCTGAACATTCGCGGTTCGCTCGAGTTGGCGTCATCCCGAGCGTAGCCGTCCTTCAGGCGGAGCGAGGGATCTCGCGCGCATCGCCCCGCCCTTGATCTTGGTGTTGCTCTTGATTCCGCCCCATCCCTAACGTCATCTTGAGGCTGGGACTAAATCAATTGCCGCCTCATCTTCTCCCCAAAACCTCCCAAGCCTCCCGATACTCCTCCCACATCGGCCGCCGGCTCCTGATGCAGAGTTGTGCCCTCTAAGGCTAATTTGGCGACAGCGGTATCAACCAGCTTATGTTGCGGATCGGATCGTCTTGCAGTGCGCAGCAGAATATTCGTGTCGACTAAACACGAAGCGATGGCCATCTAGTCGTGCTCCTGGTAAATCCATTCGCGGGAGATGGTTTCCGGTAATGGAGGAATCTCGTCGGAGAACTGTGCCAGAGAGTCGAGCCAGGAGCGAATCTGCTCCGGCGTTCGCGGTCGCTTGCCTGCCACCGGGACTACTGTAACCGGCTGGGCCAGAAGTTCCTCGACGTATGCCTCCAGCGGCACGTCGCGCATACGTGCCTGTGCAGCCAGTTCGTCCGTACATTGATCCTAATTACCATAGTCAAACTCTAGCACGAGCCGCGTCTCAACCATTCAACAGGATAACGGAGGGGAAGCAAAACAGCCCCGATAGCCAATCGGGGCGCTTTCAGGAGCTTGGTACCGAACGCCGCTTGCCACTACAAATCAGAGCTCAGTGTCGGCTGTTGTCAACAATCCAGAGGCCAACCCTGATCCCTTACGGTTTCACTCCCAACTGCCAAAACAAAAGCGAATAAACATCCGTAAACTCCTCGATCTGCTTGGTGACTGGCTTGCCTGCGCCGTGCCCCGCCTTACTTTCGATTCGTAACAAGATCGGCCGCGTGCGGCTCGTCCCATTCTTCGCCTCCGCTTGCATCTCGGCCGCCATCTTCTTCGCGTGCATGGGGTCGACTCGGGTGTCGGTGTCGGCGGTCATGAAGAGGATTGCGGGATACTCCGCGCCTGGCTTCACGTGGTGATAGGGGGAGTAGGCGAAGAGCCACTTGAACTGCTCGGCGTTTTCAGACGTGCCGTATTCGGGGATCCATAATTTAGCGATCTGGAAATCCTGGTAGTGGATCATGTCGAGCAGCGGGACCTGGCAGATGACGGCGCGGAACAGGTCGGG
>PLEA01000614.1 GCA_003136335.1 Acidobacteriaceae bacterium
ATTTATTGCTGCTGGTGCGACGAAGAGGGCAAGGTTATCGACGACGGCACCATCTCGCGTCTCGAAGAAAATGTCTATCGCTGGACGGCCGCGGACCCCAGCCTGCGCTGGTTCCGCCAGAACGGCCTGAATATGGAGGTGCAGATCGAAGATATTTCCGAGAGAGTCGCCGCACTCGCTCTGCAAGGCCCGACGTCCGCGAAACTTCTGAAGGCCGTTGCCGAAGCCGACATTGCAAACCTGAAATACTTCCGCGTGACCCGCGGCAAAATCGCCGGGGTGCCTGTCGACATTTCGCGCACCGGTTACACCGGCGATCTCGGCTACGAGATCTGGATGCCATGGAATGATGCGGTGAAGGTTTGGGATGCGCTTGCCGAGAAGGGGAAACAGTTCGATTTGCACGCCGCAGGAATGCTCGCGCTCGATGTTGCGCGGGTGGAGGCCGGGTTGCTGCTCATCGAAGTCGACTACACCAGTTCCAAGAAGGCGCTGATTCCGTCGCAGAAGTTCTCGCCCTACGAACTTGGCTTCGCCAAGATGGTCCACCTCGAGAAAGAAAACTTCATTGGCAAACGCGCGCTCCAACAAGACGCGAAGAAAGGCGTGCCGCGGCAACTCGTAGGCCTCGAGGTCGATTGGATCGATGTCGAGCAACTCTACGAGCGCTATGGCCTCACCCCTGCAGCGCCCGCGCAGGCCTCGCGCGTCGCGGTCCCCGTCTACTCGGGCGAGAAGCAGGTTGGCAAGGCGACCACCACAAGCTGGTCGCCAATCCTGAAAAAGCTGATTGCTCTGGCTAGCGTCGAGACCGAAGATTCCAAGCCGGGAACTTCGCTGCAGATGGAAATCACGATCGAGGCGATGCGCCTCAAGACGAACGTGAAAGTGACCACCTTGCCATTCTTCAATCCTCTGAGGAAAACCGCTTCGCCGCTATAGCGTAGATTATGTGGGGACGAGCGACTCGCCCGTCCGCCAGGAGCAGTCCGGCTCGTCTCGATCCTTGCTGGCTTCCCTCCGAAACCGAGCTGCGCTCGCTGGACAGCCGAGGCGGCTGTCGCCACACGATCTCAGTTTGTCGTTCGCTGGCTGCGCTTCCAATACAAATATCCCGGCACCCCGACCAGCACGATTGCCGTTCCCCAGAACGCCTGGGTGGGGCGCGTGATGATTGTGTTCAGCGTCCACGCTGTGCCAATCAGCACGTAGATCGCAGGCAGCCACGGATATCCCGTGCAACGGTAAGGACGCGGAATCTCGGGCCGCTTCCAGCGCAACAGGAACATCCCGATCACGGTCAGCGTGTACGACAGCACCATCCCGTAGATCACATAGGTGTAAAGCTGGTCATAGCGCCCGCTGAGCGTGAGGGCCGCGGCCCAGGTGCCTTGTCCAACGAGGCTGAAAGCCGGCGTGCGCCATTTGGGATGGATCACCGCCATGCGCTTGAAGAACACGCCATCCTGGGCCATGGCGAGATACACGCGCGCGCCAGAAAGCGTGCACGTCGCCGCCGCGCTGAAACAGGAAATCGCGATCATCAGCGACAGCCACACCGCTGCTCCGGGCGAGAAGAGCGCCGCGGCCGCCGCATGCGCAATAGTCTCGTGAGCAGCGATTTCTTTCAGCGGCAAAGCGTAGATGTAAGTCAAATTCATGGCGATGTAAATCACACCCACCGCCAAGACGCCAAACACCATGGCCCGCGGTACGTTCCGCCGCGGCTCTTTCACTTCACCGGCGACCCACGTGATATACACCCATCCGTCGTAGGCCCAGAACACCGCGATTAATCCGACTCCAAGCGCGGAGATCAATTGCGCCGGCCCAAGTCCCATGGTGAGGCTGACGCCTTGCGAATGAAAGTTGGACCAGTGCCCCTTGCCGATGGCGAATCCCAAAACTACGAATGCCGCCATGGCTGTGAATTTTGTCCACGTAGAGACGTTCTGCAGCAGCGTGCCCCAGCGCAGTCCTACGACGTTCACACAAGTCAGAATGGCGATCAGCACCAACCCCAGCAAATGAGCGCGACTGATCACGATTCCGGCGAACGCGACTACCACGTGATCCTGCGATACGATCGGGAAAATCTCGCCCACATACGCCGCGGAAGCTACGGAGAGAGCGGCAATCGATCCCCCGTTAGCGACGCTGAACAGCATCCAGCCGTAAAGAAAAGCGATCAAGTCGCCGTACGCTTCGCGCAGATAGATGTACTGTCCACCCGAGTCAGGAAACATCGAGCCCAACTCGGCAAACGCGAAGCAGGCGCAAAGCGAAATCAGGGCGCCCAACACCCATACCAGAAGAAACAGCACGGGCTGCGGCAACGGCCCGGCGATATCTTTTGCTGTCAAGAAAATCGACGACCCGATTACGCCACTGATAAGCAGCAACACTGAATCGAGCAGCCCAAGTCCGCGAACCAGCGAGGGCTTAGAATCAGACGGCTTTGAGTTGGAGGTTTCTGAGCCCGGCACGGGGTCCATCTATCCGATTCCCAGTTCGTCGGACGATTCGAGCGCCGTGCCGCAACGCCGGCAGATCACAGACGAGCAGTCGCCGCAGGTCAGCGGATCGGTAACCTCTTCCGCACAATTCGGGCAGTAGAGCGATCCGGGCTCGGAGTCCGGCAGCGGGTTCTGAGGACGTGTCGCCATAAAGAGGGAAACTGTAGCATAGACGCAGCGCCGCCGTCCCGCCGCCACTGCGAGGGCGAGACGCCGGCGCTACAATCTGAATGCCATGCCCGATAAACCTCAGACTCCCGACGAAAAGCTGCAGCATGAATTCAATCGCTGGGCCGCTGCCGGCGAAGGCGCGAAGATGGAGCGCCATCATCTCGACATCACCGAGAAGACGATTCGGCTTATGAATCTACGTCCCGGCGAGCGCGTGCTCGATCTCGGCTGCGGATCGGGATGGGCCACGCGTTTACTGGCACGGCTGGTTGGTGAAGGGCCGGAGGGATTCGGGCAAGTCGTCGGCCTCGACGTTTCCGACGAAATGGTGCGGCAGGCGCGCGAAGCCTCGAAAGACTTCGAAAATATTCTCTACGTCTGGGGATCGGCGCAGCAGATTCCGTGGGAAGAAAACTTCTTCGACAAAGTTTTGTCGGTGGAATCGTTCTACTACTACGCAGACCAAGACCGGGCGCTGATGGAATTATTCCGCGTGATGGCGCCGCGGGGACGGCTGTTTATTCTGATCAATCTCTACAAAGACAATCCCTACTCGCTGCAGTGGGTCGACAAGCTGAAAGTGCCGGTGCACGTGCGCTCGGAAGCCCAATATATCGAACTGCTTAGAAAGCACGCGTTCGAAGATGTGCAGGCGCGCCGCATTCCGGACGACACGCCCACTCCGGATGATTACAAAACCAAATCGTTCAATAGTCTCGACGATCTGCGGGCGTTCAAGCGGGAGGGCGGGTTGCTGCTCAGTGCGTCGAAGCCCGACCTGCGCACGCCGCTTCCGGGATACACGATTTATTAACCGCTTCGCGCGCGATTGCTAAATGCTGTCATCATCGCTATCGCGACGGTTCAAGTCCTTTGCTGGACTCAGTGCCCGGCCGTCCTGCGCATGGCGAATCTCAATTCGTCCATTCACATTTTCCACCTTAATGTGTGCCCCGCCGGCGCCGAGTTCTCCGCGCAGGTCGTGGCCCACGAACTGGTGATGGTTCACGTGCAGTCCAAAATCGTTGTTGATTCCTCCAGAAACCGTGCTGGCCTCGAGCTCCGCCTTCGAGTCGGAAGGGATGGTCAGGTCCACCGAGCCGTTCACCGAGCTCAACTCGACCGAATTACTGGCGAGCTCGTCAAACCGCGCATCCAGGCGTCCATTGATCGTTGATAAATGGGCGCGCCCGGCCAGATTGTGGGCTTCGAGGCGTCCGTTGATGCAGGCGGCGTGCACTTCTCCGCTCACGCCAGTGATCTCCAGTGAACCGTTAATCAGCTTGATTTCATCCAGCCGGGCCGTGCGCGGCACCGTTAGGGTGTACTCAACACTGGCGGGGCTATAGTGAGAGCCCCAATTCCACCCCTTATCGTGATCGGGGTACTTAGTTCGAATCGAAAGAGAGTCGTTTCTGGCGTCAATTTCAATCTTCGCCTCATCCAGTTGCTCTTTCGTGTCGGCGTACTTCACCGCGTCTACCTTCACTTGGTTCTGATCCCAACTGGAGATGTGCACATCGCCGTTGATGTTGTCGAGTTCAACCCGACCATCGGACGTCAGGGCATAGGTCTGATGGAATTCCTCGGTCAGCGCGCCGCGGTGATCGGAGGCATGAGCTCCGAGGGCAAGGATGAGCAGGGCGCAAACCGTTCCCAAGGCAGCTCCCAACCAGGTGGTAGATTGGCGATGACGGTTCATGACTTCCTCCGTTTCACAGGGTTAGACGTGGCCGTTCGGAATTGGTGAGAGGTCAAGCCGAAAACGCTCTCATATTAGGGATACGAAAGTTGTATCCGCGAGGTTCCGTTCAACCGTCAGGAAGGGACTTGCCATAGGTTCCCAGCGTGGTTCGCTTTCCCGCCTCAGTCAGCAGAAATACCGCCAGAATGGCCATTTCCGGCTCAATCGGATGACGGTAGCGCGGGATGCAGTACACAAAGTAGTACATTGCCGGATAAAGCAAGATCAGCCAGAACAGCAGCCACGCGCCCGGTTTGCGCAATCGCAGTGCGCGGCCCAATCCCCAGAACATCAGCACCGACGAAGCTAAGAAGAGTGAGTTCTTTACGTCGCTCATCCACCACGGCTGCGTGGCTTTGAGAGATCCGGCCCAGTAGTAAATGAACCGCTTGACGCAGAGGCCGGCGAAGCGCCCATAGTCCGCTTGGATGTAGTCGAGGGCCTGCCGCTTGCGCAGGACGATGTAGGCCAGTTCGCCCATGGTCTGGTATTGCCGCAGTGCATAAACGTTCTCGGTGGGGTGCAGATAATGCATCAACGTGCCATCGGCGCCGTAGCCGTTGCCCAGGCGAAGCTCGGCACCAAAATTGTCGCGAATGAAAATAAACTTGCCGAAAGTTTGATGGTTGCGGACGAGCCATGGCGCGATACATACAAAGAAAACGACCGCCGCCAGGACGATCCCTGCCAAGGATCGCTTGCCGCGCTGCGCGCGCCGGCGCCAGGCCCATAATCCTGCAGCCGGCAGGAACGATAGCAGGGAAGTGCTGCTCAATGCGGTGATGCCCCAAAGCAGGCCGAACTGAAACCAGGGTATCCAGCCGTCGTAATCTTCCAGGGTTAGAGCCAGCCAGAAGATGGTAGTGAGTAGCAGCGCCGCCAGACTCGTCTCCCAGATCGCGCGGGTGCACCAGAAGATTATGTTGGGCAGCAGGGCCCATGCCCACGCGGAACCGACTGCGACCTTCTCCGAAAAAAGTCTGCGTGCGATCAGAAAAATCGGGAGGCAAGTCAGCGCCGAGAAAACGCTGTTCAGGGTCAGCAGCACGAATGCCGACGCCTTGGAATAAATCCCGAAAACCAGAAACACGCCCGCGGTAAGATACGGGTAGAGCGGAGGCTCCCACGCGGTGGGCCCGGTCGCAGGTCCGAAGGGACTGCTGAAGCCGTGCCCGGAAGCGAGCGACGCGCCGATACGCCCCATCTCCCAGCCAAAACTGAAGTTGTCGTCCGTGTTTTTGAACTTGTAGGTATGGCCGATGACGATCCATCCGACGCGCAGAAGCAGCGCAATCGCGACGATCCAAAACGGCGAAGCGGGCACGCGTGGCCATGCTTTCGAGAGGGGAGCGGAACTCTGAGCGGGATTGACGGCCGCTGCTGATCTGGATTCCATGAGTGGTTCTATTTGTAGCTGAGGTATGCCCTAGGGGCAACACCGGGGACATTCGCTGTTTAGAGGGCACGTAGGATTCCACCCGGCTCCCTAGGCTGGATCGCTTCCCACCTTTCGCAAAGTGCGCGAAAGATGGGGCAACCCTCAGCCTGGTGATGTTGGGGAGGTCGAGATCGATGGTAGGGACTACCCGAAGGGACTCCGACGCCTGGGGTGTTGCGATCTCCCCTAGCTGATGACTATAATGACCATCATGACCTCTAGCACCGAAAGGAGCTCCCGTGAGCGCACCGAACTGGACTGTGGCTGAAGCTAAGGCTAAATTCAGCGAAATTATTGAGCGCGCCATGTCGGAGGGCCCGCAAACGATCACGAGGAAAGGCCGCACTGCCGCCATTGTGGTGGGGGCCGAAGAATGGCAACGGAAGACCCAGCGTGCGGGCAACCTGGCAGAGTTCTTCGCGGCATCTCCGTTGCGGGGATCGGAGCTGAAGGTCCGCCGACGCAAGGCGCCGCTGCGAAAAATTAGTCTGTAAATCTTCGCTATGAACTTCCTTCTTGATACTAACGCGGTTTCGGAATGGGTTAAGCCACGGCCCAACCCGGGGCTGATTCGCTGGATGGAATCGGCGGACGAGGATCGAGTCTACCTCAGTGTGATTTCTCTGGCGGAGTTGCGTTACGGCGTGGAACGCATGCCTGCGGGAGCGCGCCGCAGCCGGCTCGAGCAGTGGCTACGAGATGAATTGCCGATACGCTTCGAAGCGCGGATTCTCTCGATCGACCAGAGCGTCGCCGAGGCGTGGGGGAAAACGGTGTCGCGCAGCGAGGTCCTTGGTCGCCCGACGGGCGCAATGGATGCTATCCTTTCGGCAACCGCGGAAATCCATCGACTGACGCTTGTCACCCGCAATGTTTCTGACTTTCCAATGCTGAAGGCGATTGTGAATCCCTGGTCCTAATCCTTCGTCCTGATTCTTGAAATCGGTCGGCGATTTGTTAAAGTTCCTTGAATCCGGGTAGATCCGGGGAAGTCAGAATCCCCACCCTATCGCAAATTGCGCGACAGGATGGGGCACCCGGGTTCGTTCGAATCCGGTAAAATGTAGGTTTTCAACGGACGGCTTGTTAATCTCTGATCTCATCCTGACTGCGACGCCGGCCCTGTGGGCTGGCTCCAAGGGCATTGGGCCTTACATCCGGCAGCATTTTCTGGATACCACGTTTCGTGGACTATACCGCGCCAATGCATTTGATGTAGCACTGCTGATCCCATATTTCATTGTTTTGACTCTACTGGCAGGATATGGAATGCACCGCTACATTCTGGTGTATCTGTATTACAAGCACCGCGACAAGCGCTCGACTGAGCCGGCCGCGCATTTCGAGGATCTGCCACGGGTGACGGTGCAACTGCCGATTTTCAACGAGCAGTACGTGGTGGAAAGGCTGCTGGAGTCGATCTGCAAGCTGAAATATCCGCGGGAGAAGCTCGACATCCAGGTGCTGGACGATTCGACTGACGAGACCGTCGACGTGGCTCGCGGGTTGGTTGAGCGGTACGCGGCTTTAGGCCATCCGATCAGCTACCACCACCGGACGAACCGCGCGGGCTTCAAGGCTGGCGCGCTCGCCGAAGGGATGAAGCCGGCGAAGGGCGAGTTCATTGCGATTTTTGACGCCGACTTTACTCCTCCGGAAGATTTTCTGATGCGCACAATCCACCACTTTACCGATCCGAAGACTGGGATGGTGCAGACGCGCTGGACGCACCTCAACCGACATTATTCGTTCTTGACCGAAGTGGAAGCGATTCTGCTGGATGGGCATTTTGTGCTCGAGCACTCGGGTCGCGCGCGCACTGGGCTGTTTTTCAACTTCAATGGCACCGCCGGCATGTGGCGACGCGCCGCGATTGACGAAGCCGGAGGTTGGCAGCACGATACCTTGACCGAAGATACCGACCTGTCGTATCGCGCGCAGCTCAAAGGATGGAAATTTATCTATTTGCAGGAGGTGGAATGCCCCGCCGAGCTGCCGGTGGAGATGACGGCCTTTAAGACGCAGCAGGCACGTTGGGCGAAAGGACTGATCCAGACGGGAAAAAAAATCCTGCCGCGGGTGCTGCGCAGCGATGCTCCGCTGCACACCAAGATCGAGGCCTGGTATCACCTGACGGCGAATCTGAGCTATCCGCTGATGATTATGCTCTCGGTATTGCTGCTTCCGGCCATGATCATTCGCTTCTCCCAGGGCTGGTTTCAGATGCTGTACATCGACTTGCCGCTGTTCATGGCTTCGACGTTCTCGATTTCAAGCTTTTACCTGGTTTCGCAGCGCGAATTGTTTCCCCGGAGTTGGCCGCGGGCGCTGGTGTATCTTCCGTTTCTGATGGCGTTGGGAATCGGGTTGACCATCACGAACACGAAAGCGGTCATTGAGGCGCTGATCGGCAAGGAAAGCGCGTTCGCAAGAACGCCCAAGTACAGCGTGATCTCAAAGCAGGACAAAGTTGGGGCCAAGAAGTACCGCAAGCGGCTGGGATGGGTGCCATGGCTGGAACTGCTGATCGGCGCGTATTTCGCGCTGACGGTTAACTATGCGGTGGAGAACGAAAACTATATTACAGTGCCGTTCCTGCTGCTGTTCGTCGTGGGGTACTGGTACACCGGGCTGATGTCGCTGCTGCAGGGGCGGTTTGGAGGCGCCGCGGTGAAGGCCACCACGCATACGAAGCCGTTCCCGGTGGGAGTTTAGTTTTCGCAGATCGAATTAGTTGCCAGCTGGAGTTCAAAAAGAAATATTTTCGAGGGTATATTCCCCACGTCATCGTGTTGCTCGATGCGTCGGGAGCGCCGCTCTACAACCGCTGCGGCGAGGTCGATGGGGCGGTGATCTCGGGTCTTCTCGACAAAGCACTGCGCTGACTTCTGGCCTTCACTTGACGGCTCGTTTACAATCCAGTCGCTGAACGTTCTCATCCGGCAAGATTGCATCTGTCCAAATGTGAATCGTTCGAAAGGAGGATGCGATGCTTTGCTCACGCAGGATTCTCTACTCGGCCGCCGTCGCAGTCCTGTTGGTGTTGCTACTCAGTTGTGGGGGAGCTCACGACTCCGACGAATACTTTGTTCTAGTGTCGGCGAATCTGCAGGTTCCGTACTGGAAGGCCGCAGGTGCAGGCTTTTCGAACGCCGGCACTCAGATGAAAGTGCGCTCCGATTTCATGGGACCGCAGAACTATGATCCGAAGGCTGAGCGCGAGGCAGTGGATCAGGCGGTGCAGAAAAAAGCCACGGGCATCTTGCTTGCGGTGACCGACCCGGCGCTGCTGAAGGACAGCATCGATAAGGCCGTGGCCGCTGGAGTGCCGGTGATCACGATCGATTCGGATGCGCCATCGAGCAAGCGGCTGTTTTTCATCGGGACGAATAATTATCAGGCGGGATTCACCGGCGGACAGCGGTTGGCGCAGGAACTGAAGGGCAAAGGGAATGTCGTGGTCTTCAGCATGCCGGATCAGTCGAATCTCCAAGAGCGGCTGCGCGGATACCAAGAGGCGCTGGCTAAAACGCCGGGGATCAAGATTACTCGCGTGGTCGATATCCAGGGCGACCCCCGCATCGCATTCGATACGACGACGCAGATCGTCGGCAAGGAGCGCGACAAGGTCGACGCGTTCGTGTGCCTGGAAGCGCAATCGGGCAAAGAAGTCGCGGGGGTGCTCAACAGCTATCACGTGACTGGAAAAGTGGTGGTCGCGATGGACACCGACCAGGAAACACTCGACTGGATTAAGAAGGGCGTGATCGCGGCTACGATCGCGCAAAAGCCTTATACCATGGCCTTTGTCGGCATGCAGATGCTCGACAATTTGTATCATCACAAGCCGTCATCGCTGGACACGGATTGGTCCAGGGACAACTTTGCACCGATTCCGAGCTTTGTGGACACGGGTTCGGGGCTGATCGATAAGAGCAACGTGGACGCCTTCATGCAGGCGGGGAAAAACCTGGCTTCGGCGCCGAAGTGAAAGCGCAGGTCGGTCAGTAGGCGCAGGCATGAAGAATTGAGTAATTGGGAAATTGAGTGATTGAGTAATTTGAGCACCGAAGATTGGTTTTGAATTCCTCAATTACCCGATTGCCCAATTACTCAATTCCTACGAAATATATTCCTGGATGTACTCGTCTTTGGTGTGCGTTAGTTCGTGAACGCCACCGTCGAAGATGACTTTGCCGTCGCGGAGCATTAGAAAACTCATGGGGACGTGACAAAATTGGCCGCGCGGAAGGGAGCGCATCTGGTTGGTCTGCTTGTCGAACTCGTGCGTCGCCATGGTGAAGGCGTCCTGCAGGCGATGACTCACCAGCAGGGAGCTGGTCTTGTAGACGTCGCGCTGCTTCGTGATCAGTTCGATGATGGTGTTGGAAGTGACCGGATCGAGGCCGCCCGTGGGCGAGTCGTAGAGCAGCACTTCAGGCTGGGTAATGATGGCGCGCGCGATCGCCACGCGGCGCCGCATGCCTCCAGAAAGCTCGGAAGGAAATTTATCGATGGTCTGTTCCATCTCGACAAAACGGAGCGCCTCCCGCACGCGACGTTCGATGTCGGGGTCCTCAACGCCAAGTTCCTCGATCAGGCGGTAGGCCACGTTCTCGCGCACCGTGAGTGAGTCGAACAGAGCACTTTCCTGAAATACCATACCGACCTTGGCGCGCAGAGCAAATAGATCTCTCTCACGCGCCTGGGTCACGTCGTTACCCAGCACCAGGATTCGTCCGGAGTCGGGCTTGAGCAGGCCCAGGGCAAGTTTCAGGATCGTACTCTTGCCGGAGCCCGCGACGCCGAACAATGCTTTGGTCTCGCCGTACGGCAGATGAAAAGAAACTCCGCGCAGCACCTCGTTCTCCTCGAATTCGAGATGCACATCTTGGAACTCAATGGCGTGGGCGGCCGATTCCTGGCTTGTAACGGATCCGCAGTCGGCAGGCAGGGTGGGTGCGGGCATGCGGCTATTTGAAGGACAATACGTTCATCAGGAATTGAGTGACAAAGAGGTCGACCACGACGATCGAAACTGAGGCGGCCACTACTGCCTGCGTGGTGGCGCGGCCGACTCCTTGCGTGCCGCCGCGGGCCGTCATGCCATAGAAGCAGCCCACCGTGGAGATGATGAAGCCGAACAGGACCGGCTTTACCAACCCCATGAAGACATCTTGATTCACCAGCGACTGCCACGCGTTGCTCCAGTACTGGCGGGCGTCGAGGTTCAAAAGAAGTTTGGACACAACCAATCCGCCAGCCAGGCCCACCAAATCCGACAGGATGGTCAGGAAAAACAGCATAAAAACCGTGGCCGCCACTCGGGGCGCGACCAACTTTTTCATGGGGTCGGTACCCAAGGCGCGCATGGCATCGATCTGTTCGGTCACGACCATGGAGCCGAGTTCGCTGGCCATCCCCGACGCGTTTCGGCCCGCCACCATCAAGCCGGTCAGCACGGGGCCCAATTCGCGGACCATGGAGAGCGAGACCAGCTGGCCGATCAGAGTGATGGAACCGAAGCGCTGCAAGGTGTTCGCGCTCTGCACCGCCAGCACGGCGCCGGTAAAAAAACCGCTCAGGACGACGATCGGCAACGAGCCCCAGCCAATCAGGTCAGCCTGCTGGATCATATCCGCGAAATACACGGGCTTGCGAAACAGATTGGCCACGGACTGCGCCGTCATCACGGTGTAATCCTGAACTGCCAGGACTTTCTGCTTGGCGAACTGCGTGGGCGAGGTCAGTTCCATGCGATTCAGAGCCGGGTGCTCGCGGGCGCGAGGCACTGGCTTGACCGAACTATAGCAGAGAACGCAGTCAGCTATCAGCTTGAGTGAAAACCAATATCCCTCGCTTTGCTCGGGATGATAAGTGTTGGTGACGATTGACAGCTGAGAAGCGACTGCTGAAAGCTGACAGCTTTCTACGCTATCCGACCCTTCTTTTTGATCTCGATATTCAAGCGGCGGATTTTCTGGTTCAGGGTAGAGAGCGGGACGTGGAAGCGTTCAGCGGCTTCGGTTTGGTTCCAGTTGCAGCGTTCGAGCATGTCGGCAATGACGCGGCGCTCCACGTCTTCGACGATTTCGAATAGCGATGCGTCGGACGGGGGGTCGTGCAGGGTGAGCGAGGAACCCCGTCCCATCATGGAATCGGGCAGCAGATCCATGCTGATCTCCGGCCCGGAAGAAAGCACGACGGCACGCTCAATTACATTCTCCAGTTCACGCACGTTGCCCGGCCAGGAATAGGCCATCAGCGGACGCAGCGCTTCCGGAGTGATGCGGGGCGCAGGGCGGCCATTCTCTTCGGCGTACTTTTTCAGGAAGAATTCCACCAGCAGCGGGATGTCTTCCTTGCGCTGGCGCAGCGGCGGAAGTTCGACAGTGATTACGTTCAAGCGATAGAAGAGGTCTTCGCGGAAGCGGCCTTCGCGGACCATGTGGCGCAAATCGATGTTGGTGGCGGCAATGATGCGTACATCGACTTGGAGCTCCGAAATTCCACCAAGATGCATGAAGCGGCGATCCTGCAGTACGCGCAGGATCTTGGCCTGCGTCTCCAGCCCCATGGTGGCGATTTCGTCGAGGAACAGTGTGCCTTTGTCCGCGACCTCGAACAAGCCCTTTTTCGACGCGATGGCGCTGGTGAACGCGCCCTTGACGTGGCCGAACAGCGTGGACTCCAGCAAGTCTGTAGGCATGGAGCCGGTGTTGACCGGAACGAAGGGTTTGTCGCGGCGCGGAGAGTTCAGGTGGATGGCTTTCGCGATCACTTCTTTGCCAGTACCGCTTTCGCCCTGCAACAGAACGGTGGAGCGGCTGTTTGCCACCTGCGCGACCAGATCAAAAATCTTCAGCATGGGCTCGCTTTTGCCCACGATGTTTTCGAAGTTGTAACGCTGCTTGAGAGCGCGCTTGAGCTGGACATTTTCTTCTTCTGCCCGGCGCCAGCCCACTGCAGCGCGCACATCAGCGAGAAGTTTTTCGTTGTCCCAGGGCTTCTGCACGAAATTCGCCGCGCCCGACTGCATGGCGCGCACGGCGTTTTCCACCGTGCCATAGGCGGTAATCATGATCACGGGCAGACGCGAGTCGTGAGAGCGGATCTCGGAGAGAATCTCCATGCCGTTGCGGCCAGGCAGAGTCAGATCGAGCAGGACCAAATCAAACGGGTGATCCGCCATTTGCGAGAGGCCGTCTTCCCCGGTGACGGCGGTGTCGACTGCGAAGCCTTCCATCTCGAGCAGGGTCTGCAGAGATTCGCGAATCTCGGCCTCATCGTCAATGATGAGCACTGACCCTGTTGGCGACGGATTGCCGTTCATCGTTCCGCTGGTGATGACTGCTGCTTCAGACATGAACTGCCTTCCTGCTCAGGGGAAAGTCCAGGGCAAAGGTCGTCCCCGATCCCGGATCACTCTCTACGCGAATCTTGCCGGCATGCTCCTGAATGATGCCGTAGGTGACGGAAAGTCCCAGCCCGGTTCCGCGCTTCTGACCTTCTTTGGGGGCCGTCTTGGTAGTGAAGAACGGGTCGTAAATGCGCTGGATATGTTCAGGTGCGATGCCCGACCCGGTGTCGGAAACTCGAACGCTCACCATGTCGCCGTTAGTAGTCGCCACGTTCAGCGTGCCGCCGCCCGGCATGGCGTCCTTGGCGTTGAGAAACAGGTTCAGGAAGACCTGCTGCAGTCTTCCGGGATTTCCCGGAATGGCGGAAATTCCTGGGGTCAACTCGGACTGCACTTGGACCTTGGCAATTTTGAACTGATGCTCCAGAAGTGCGAGCGTGTCGGTAATGATTTTGTTGATGTCCACGTCGGCGAACTCGGTGCCGCTGGTGCGCGAGAAGTTCAGCAGGTTGCTGACGATTTCCGAAGCGCGGAAGGTTTGCCGCGTGATCTTCTCGAGCAGTCCCGACTTCTGGGGATCACCCTGCAGTTGCTTGGCGAGCATCTGGGTATAAGAGGAAATCACAGCCAGAGGCGTATTCACTTCGTGCGCCACACCGGCTGCCAGCAGACCGATGGATGAAAGTTTGTCGGCTTGCGAAAGCTGGCCCTCGAGTTCCACGCGTTCGGTGATATCGTCCATGATGACCAGACGTCCGATCACCTGAAAGGTGCGCGTCACCAGCGGTGCAATCGCCACGTTGACCGTGCGAGTCTCGCCCGCCGGAGTCTGCAGGCGGAATTTGTACAGGTTATTAATGCCGGCGTTCTGCCGGACGCGATAGAACTCTTCGACGAATTCCGCGGGGAAGATGGTCCGCACAGGTTGCGTGAGAGTCTGCCACCGCGGCAGCGCGTACATGACTTCCATTTGCGCGTTCCAGCTCTCGATGCGGTCTTCCATGTCGAGCGCCATGATGCCCACGTTGATGGACTCCACGATATTTTCGTTGAAGTCCTTGAGGCGCTCGTATTCCGCGACCTTCAGTTGCAGCGAAGCGTACAGCCGGCCGTTCTGGATCGCGATGCCGAGATAGCCGCCGAGGGTCTCCAGCAATTCCATGTCCTCGCTGGAAAGGTAATCGCCCTTCGCGGTCTTTCCCAAGCCGAGTACGGCCACGGTTTTCTGCTGCGCGCGACAGGGGATGTAGTAGTTCAGATCCAGGCGGGCGATGGCATCCTGCGATCCCGCGGTCTCGCGCGGCACCTGGTGCGTGTTCTCGAAGAACATGTGTCCGGCGGGTTCAGGCCGGGGCGCGCTCAGGAAAGTGAGGTCGAGCTTGCCCATGGGATTCATGCCTACCGACTTGGAGAGAACGAACTGCTCTGCCTCCTCGCCAGCGCGCAAGAAAATCGCGATGCGGTCCACGGCCAGAGTGCGGGACAGGCGGTCCGATACTGAGGAGAGCAACGCGTTCAGATCCGTCTCAGAGCCCAGCTCACGGCCAAATTCAATCAACGTCCGCCGGTAGTCATAGACCGTGCGGTAGAAGGCCTGGTCGACACGGTCCTGAATCCACTTGCGTACCGGGTCAAACAGCAGCGCGGTCACGACCACTGCCAGGATCAGGCCCATCCGTCCCGTGCCGGGCTGCCGCATCTGGACCAACGTCGCGACTCCCGCGACTAGCGCAAAATACATTCCCACGACAGCTGCGGCGGCCAAGGTGTAAACCACGCCGCGCTTGAAGATCAGGTCAACGTCCATCAGGCGGTAGCGGAAAATGGCATAGCCGAAAGTCAGCGGGAGCAATCCCAAAGACAGCACTGATAACTTCATCCCGGTGCCGGGGAGCGAACCCATCAGGTAAGGAACCACGTAGAACAGAGTGTAAGGAACAATGGCGAGAATGGTTCCGCGCGTTACCCACTTCAACTGCTGGCGCAGGACGGTCGTGTTCGCGAGACGATAGCTGTACCACAGAACTGCGGCCGCGGCGACGAACAGGACCGCACCATAAGCCATTTCCTGGCGGTCCATATCCCAGCGCAGATAGCCGCTGGCTTGCGCCAGGCGCAAGGCCATGATGTGCCTTCCCAGCAGCGCGGCGCCGGGTAAATAAGCCAGGGCCAGCAGCCACGGACGCTGGCGGACGAATTGGCGCTTCTCGGGAAACGTCAGAACAAAGTGAAGGAACAGGGCGGGCTGCAAGACCCAGGCAACGATGTTGCTCCAGTAAATGATCCAATCAAAGTCGTTCAGCTTGCCGGTGTACTTGAAGGAGTACGCGATAAACGAAACCAGGCAGAAAACATAGAAGTGCGTGGAGCCGGGCGCGGTCCAGCGACGTAGCAAAACGTAGATGCCGATGCCCAGGTAAATCAAGGCAATGAGGCGGAGCGAATTATTGAGCGAGCGATCGGCGGGAACCAGAATGACGTTGGAATCCAGCGTGACCGATTGGCGGATCAGCGAGTAGGTAGCCCTGGACCAGACGCCCGTGTTGTAAAGCTGGCGGACCAAGCCGGGAGTGCTTTCAATTTCCTGGCCATTGACAGAAAATAACTGATCTTCAGGTTTGATACCGGCCTTGGCTCCGGGTCCGGCGGGATCGACGCGGTCGGCTACCAGGCGGCCGTTGTGCTCTACCCACCAGACACCATCGTCAGGAACGGCAGAGTCTCGCTCTTTCTGGAAATTGAATCCGGCAAAGACCACCGCAACCACCGTCAGCAGAAACAACAGGACGGCGACAAACCGAGCTTGACTTTCCCGATTCATGGTTTTCGGTACTGGCCCCGGACCCCTAGGAGGCGTGGGAGAGACGTCCCATTGCTGGTCAATGAGCAACTTCGCTGCCACGTTGAACTCCTATTCTGGGACAGCTAAGTCCCGCAAATAATATTACTTCCCAAATTATAGATGCATTTTAGGAGAGCAACTACGTATTTCTGGATGTTTCTGTGGGATTCGGTATTCCGGTTCTGCTCAGATGCTTGAAAGTGGAAACGGTTGCCTGGGGCGCATTTGCGCGCAGCGAGAAAATAGGATTCAGGTTGTCGTCGAAAGCTTAGTGATCCCGAGGAGGGTTCAGTTTATTTGAAGAATTCTCTCAAGCACGTCGAGTTTTCCATCGACCGGACCGGTCTTCAGGTTCGTGAGATCAAGACCGAGAATCCTGGCGATGAGCGGATAGACGTTCACGTTCTCGAAGGGCTGCAATGCAACTCCATGCCGAATGTCCGGGCCGGCCGCAAAGAATATGGCTTTCATCTCCGGCACGCGCGTAGCGTCGTATCCATGCTCCCCCACAGGAAGATGTCCGGGAGCAGTGAGATCTGCGGCCAGGTTGACGAAATAAGGACCATTCGGTACGACAACCGGATCGCCTTCGCGCGGATTGCTGTCAAAGTGCAGATAGGCGGGCACCTGCGCCCGGCGATAGACCGCAAACTTGTCGCTCTTTCCACGCATTGCTTCATAAGCTTTCTGCGCATCGTCATCGGATTTGGGATACAAACCTAAACCCACAATTGCACCAAATCCGGATGGATTGAAGCCATACTGATCAAGATGGATCGGCGCTCCTTTCACCTCTGCCATTCCGTGGTCGGCCAGAACGATTAGATCCACCGGGAGATCGGATTGCTTGATGCCGTCCATCAATCTGCCGATCTCGCCATCGAGTTCGTGGACAGCGTCGGCGACCTGTGAACTGTCGGGACCGTAGCGGTGTCCGGCAGTATCGGTGTCGGAGAAGTATAGGGTGATCATGTGCGGACGCTGTTCCGGTGGCAGACGGAGCCAAGCCAGGACTTGTTCGACCCGCTTTGGATTGGGGAAGCGTCCATCAAACTTCAGGTAATACGTAGGGCGTATGCCTTGAATGTCGGCCTCCGAACCGACCCAGAAGAACGAAGCGGACCGCATGCCTTGTTGCTCGGCCAGCACCCAGAGTGGTGTACCGCCGTACCAGCTGCCGTCGCCCACCGATTGGCTGTCGTGATAGCTGTAGGTCTGTTTTCGCGCCGGATCATAAAAACTGTTAGCCACAATGCCGTGGTGTTCTGGGTAGAGGCCGGTCACGATCGAGTAGTGGTTGGGGAATGTGATGGAAGGATAGCAGGGAAGCATTCCTTGCGGCGCGCTGGCGCCCTGGGCGGCGAGCGCCAGCAGATGATCCGCGTGATAGCGCTTGGCGTAATCGTAGCGGAAGCCATCGAGTGAGACCAGGATGACGTAGGGTTTGGAAAGCTGCTGCGGGGCATTCGGGCCGTGGTCGATGGTAATGACCGGAGGGAGGATGACCGGAGAAATGGCCTGTCCGGGACAAGCCGTTGCGAACCAGCAGGCCGCCAGCGCGAGGCAGAGGATACGATTTGAAACGCGTTTCAGGAAACAGTGCATGAGCCACTCCGACTTGAATTGGAAATTGCAGTCTTCGACGGCGAGTGAAAGTTTACTCGGCTTTGCGCTCGTGCTGCTTGGCCGGTTCCGGAAGGGCGTCTTCGTCGTCCCACTCGAAAGACAACGCTCGGGATGTAGTCTCGATCGGCTCGAGTTCTGGAATGTCCTCCGCCACTGATGCTCCCAACTCCGCGAATTTGCGCGCCGAAACCAGGACGCGGTTTTCCAGCGAGCCTATGGTCTGGTTGTAGGCTTCGACGGCGCGGTCGAGGTTCGTGCCCACGCCGGTGATGTGTCCGGCGAGCTTGCGTAGGCGGTCGTGAAGTTCTTTGCCGAGGGCGCTGATCTGCTGAGCGTTCCGGGCGAGCTTCTCCTGGTTCCACCCGTAGGCGACGGCCTTCAGCAGCGCGATTAATGTTGTGGGCGAGGCCGGAATCACGCGCTGCAGAACGCCTTGTTCGATGAGGCCAGGATCCTGCTCGAGGGCGGCGCTGAAAAATGTCTCGCCGGGGAGGAACATGACTACGAACTCCGGCGTGGCCTCGAATTGTTCCCAATAATTCTTGCCGCTCAGCGTCTTCATGTGATCGCGGACCTGCCGGGCGTGATTGGCGAGGCAGGCGCGTCGCGTTTCGTCATCGGTCGTTTCGAAGGCGTCGAGGAAGGCTTGCAGAGGCGTCTTGGCATCGACCACCACGTGCTTGCCGCCGGGCAACTTCACGACGAGATCGGGGCGTAGGCGACCGCTTTCGCCGGTCACGGTCTCCTGTTCAGCGAAGTCGCAATAGGAAAGCATGCCGGCAATTTCGACGACTCGCCGCAGTTGGATTTCGCCCCAGCGTCCGCGCACATTCGGGGTGCGCAGGGCGCGCACCAGATTGCCGGTTTCCGACTGCAATTGTTTTTGTGTGGTGATGAGAGATTGAACCTGGGCTTTGAGGTCGCCGTAGGCCTCGCCGCGGGCAACTTCCATCTGCTGAATCTGCGCGTCGACTTTGCTCAGCGATTCGCGCACGGGAGTGACCAGATCGGCGACCGCCTTCTGGCGGGCATCGAGATCGCCTTTGGCCTCGGTCTGAAACCGCTTCAGGGTTTCCTGGGCGATCTCGAGGAACGAAGAATTGTTGCTTTTCAGTGCGTCGGCGGCGAGCGCCTTGAACGCGTTTTGCAAGTCCGTGGCGGCGCGGTCCCCGGTTTTGGTCAGCAATTCGATCTTCTCGTTGCTGGTCTTTCGTTCCGCTTCCAGAGCGGATTCCAAGCGGGCGCGGCTCTCCACCAAGTTGCGTTGCTCCTGCAAGAGCCGCGCCAGATCGGCCTTTACGGCGGCTAATTCCTTGTCCGTCAACGATAAACGAGCCTGCAGCGCAGCCGTACGCGAACGCAGCGCCAGCCACGCAAGCAGGCCGCCAAACAACAGGCCAATGACCCCACTGGTCCCTAGTTCCATAGACACAGGTAACTTCCCGCCCTCAATTCCAGCCCCTAGCCTAGCACCAGCAACGGAATTTGCGCCGGAACGATGCTCGCACCGAACGGGTGGAGCCGAACCGGCGTTCGATCTCGTTGGATAGGCCAGATGAATGCATAGAGCCGCCAGAATGTTATTGGGGTTCCTGCTGAGCACCAGCGTCGCGACGGTGCAACCCGCGACGCGTCTGATGGCGTCTTCAGCAGCAGGATCGGGAAGCGCAGGACAACCGGCCCAGAAGGCCACTCTGAAGCCCGCCGCTGCTAAGGCTTCCGATACATCGTTTGATGTTCAGACTGAACAGCAGCTCCTGGCATTCGCCAATCAGTCGCGTCAGCAGGCCGGGGCACCTCCACTCACGATGGATGCAGGACTCTCGCAAGCGGCCCGCATTCACGCCCAGGCCATGGCGCGAGCGCAGCGGCTTTCGCATCAATTGGACGGCGAGCCCTCCCTGCCGCAACGCCTGGCGGCGACAACCCAACTCCAGTTGGAGGAGGAAGGGGAAAACGTTGCGCTCGACTATGACGCCCAGCATGGGCATGAACATTTAATGCATTCCCCTCGGCATCGGGCGAATCTGCTCAACTCGGTCTATAACGTGGTCGGGTTGGGCGTGGCTCGTAACGGAGAGCAACTCTACATTGTGCAGGACTTCGGAAGCGCTCTTCCCAAATATTCTGCCGCGGAAGTGAAGGCGCACGTGGCTGCGGCAGTAACCCAAATCCGTCGCCAGGCGGGCCAGCCTCAATTGCAGCGACGCGACTGGCTATTCGCCGACGACGCTGCCTGCTCCATGGCGCAA
>PLEA01000085.1 GCA_003136335.1 Acidobacteriaceae bacterium
GTTCTCGCTCTCGTAGTACGCGACCATGCGGCGGGTGACGCCGGCGGCGCGGGCAAGCTCGTGCTGAGTGAAGCCGGCGGCCTTGCGCAGCGCGTTCAGCCGGGGACCGAACTCGCCAGCGGGGTCAGCGTCGGGCACGTGTCGGGATCGAGTCATTACATTCGCCATGCGGACAATCCTATTGCACGTGGAGCGGACACGCATTATTGTGTCCGCAGTACGGACAAAAAAACAGCGGAAAAAAGTTGCCGCTGTTCCTGAGCAACAAGGAGGCTCCAGCATGTCCCGCATTCCCGAAGATGAAATCATCCACCTCAAGCGCGAAGTGAACCTGGCGGACCTGTGCCGCGACTACGGCATCGAGCTTAAACAAACCGGCCCCGACAACCTGATGGGCCTGTGCCCGTTCCACGACGACCGGGAGCCGAGTTTTGGGGTGACGCCGAGTAAAAACCTGTGGAACTGCCTGGCCGGCTGCGGGGGCGGGGACACGATCCAGCTGGTCATGAAGAAGGAAAGCGTCTCGTTCCGCCACGCGGTGGAGGTGCTTCGCCGGCGGATGGGGACCGCGCCGGCGGCGGCGGTGCTGACGACGCGCCGGGGGACGGCGCATCCGGTGCTCATCGAGCCGGGGACGGAATTGACCGATGCCCTGCTGCTGTCGCGGGTGACGGACTTCTATCACCAGACCTTGCTCAACACCTCGCGCGGCATGAAGTATCTGCAAGAACGCAAAATCTTCTCTCCCGAAGCCATCAACACGTTCAGGCTGGGGATGTCGGACCGGACGCTGGGGTATCGCATCCCGGAGCAGACGGCGCACGGGATCAAGCTGAAAGCGCACTTGCAGAAGATCGGAATCATGCGCGACAGCGGGCACGAACATTTTACCGGGTGCGTGGTCTTCCCGATCCTGGACGACGCGGGGAACGTCGTGGAGATTTACGGGCGTCGGACCACTTCCACGTCGCGGGAATCGCCCAAACATTTATATCTCCCCGGACCGCACGCCGGCGTGTGGAATGCCGGCGGTGTCAAAGATTCCAAAGAATGGCTGCTGTGCGAAGCGCTGATTGATGCGCTGTCGCTGTGGGTGAATGGATACAAGAACGTGACGGCCAGTTATGGCGTCAACGGGTTCACCCAGGACCATTGGAAGCTGCTGCGGGCCTGCAAGCCCGAGCGCGTGTTGATCTGCTACGACAACGACGACGGCGGCAACCGGGCGGCGAATGAACTGGCGCAGCAGTTGGAGCCGGAAGGGATCGAAGCCTGGCGGATCGAGCTTGCCGCGCGCAGCGACGTGAACGACCTGGTGCGGGCCAGTGACGATGCACCATCCGCGCTGGCTTCTCTTTTAGCTGCTTCGCGCCGCCTGCTTCCGACGCAGCGGCCCGCCGGCGTGCGGGTTCCTCCGCTTCCCTCGCTTCCCTCGCCGGCGATACCAATATCTTCAACCGCGCCGGTTGAACTCGGGCCCGCGGTGGTCGCCGCGGCAGCGCCGAACGAATCATCCTCGGAATCCGCGCCGCCGGCGTCACCAGCGCCGGCCGTCGCGCCAGGGGGGGCGGTGTTTGAACTGCTGCACGAAGGCAAGCAGGCGCAGCTGACGATCGGCGCTGGAGAGTCGGCCCGCATGTACCGCGTGCGCGGGCTGGACCACAACGGCGGCTTCGAGCAACTCAAGGTGAATCTGCGGGTGGGTTGCCGGGAAAGGTTCCACCTGGACACGCTGGACCTGTACCAGGCGAGACAGCGCACGGCGTTCACGGCGGCGGCGCATCAAGTGCTGGCGTTGCCGCGCGAGACGTTGGAATCAGACCTGAATCATCTGGTGGTGAGGCTGGAAAAGCTCCAGGAAGAACGCTTGCTGGCGTCGCTGAAAGTTCAGGACACAAGGCCCACGATGACGCCGGAGGAAGAGGCGAAAGCGCTGGCGCTGTTGCGCGAGCCAAACCTGTTCGAGCGCATCCTGGGCGATTTTTCCCTGGCCGGCGTGGTGGGCGAGGACGCCAACAAGCTGATGGGGTATCTGATCGCGGTGAGCCGCAAGCTTCCCAAGCCGCTGAGCGGGCAGATCATGGCCCGCAGCGCCGCCGGCAAATCTTCGCTTTTAGGTTCGATCCTGGACTTCGTTCCCCCGGAGGACAAGCACGTGGTGTCGGCGATGACCGGGCAGGCGCTGTATTACCTGCCGGAGGACGGCTTGCAGCACAAGGTATTGGCGGTGGTGGAGGATGAGGGGAGCGAGCAGGCGAGCTATCCGTTGAAGATTCTTCAAAGCGAGCATGAGCTGGTGCTGGCGGTGACGGTGCGGGATCCGGAGGGCGGGATGCCGCAGACGAAGATGAAGCGGGTGAAAGGTCCGGTGGCGCAGTTCACCACGTCCACCAGGCCGGAGACGGATTATGAATTGGCCAACCGTTATCTGGTCTTGAGCGTGGATGAGGGGCGGGAGCAGACCCGGCGCATCCACGCCGCCCAGCGCGAGGCCGAGACGTTGCGGGGGATGCTGCGGAGCATGGACCGGGAGGAAGTGTTAAAGACGCACCACAACGCGCAGAGACTTTTGCGCCCGCTGCGGGTGAATAATCCGCTGGCCGAACAACTCTCGTTCCCCGATGACCGGCTGCGCCTGCGCCGCGATCATCAAAAATACCTGGGCCTCATTCGCACGGTGGCGTTCCTGCGGCAGTATCAGAAACCCATTAGAAGCTGCGAGCATCGGGGGCAGACGATCCAGTACGTCGAGGTGGATGAGACGGACCTGGCCTTGACGCACAAGCTGGCGGCGGAAGTATTGGGCCGGAGCCTGGACGAGCTTGCGCCGCCGACGCGATCGTTCCTGCTGGCGCTGCACGAGATGGTGCGGGCGATCGCGGCGGCGGAGTCGATCCCGATTGAATCCGTCCGGTTCACCCGGCGCTTGGCGCGGGAGCGGACGGGCTGGGGCGTGACGCAGGTTCGGGAGCATCTGGAGAAGCTGCTGGAACTGGAATACGCGGTGTGCCACCGGGTGCCGGGGCAGGCCTGCCGGTTCGAGTACGAACTGGCCTGGGACGGACAGGGGCAGGATGGCCAGCGCTTCGTCAACGGGCTGACGGCGCTCCCGGCAGCGGACACAGCCCCCGCTCCGGCAGGTGAAATCTTCCCGGACTTGATCGGCGTAGCCGCTCAAACCCTGGCCGCCGTCGGGTAAATCCCTCTGATTGTCGGGCCTTTATCGGGCCGTTGTCGGCGGATTGTCGGCTACCGATTCGCGCCCTCCACCGCGTTTTAACTCTCTTATTTTTTAGCTGCTTAGCTGCTTCCAGATGCGCGGCTAAAAGAAAAATGTCGGCGGAAGGGTATCAGGGCGTGAATCTTCCGCTGGTCGTAGCCGCTGTTCAACCTCAACCTTTTACCTGGAGAAAGTCATGCAAGACAGCGCATCATTGAACCCATCCCCCGCGCCGGATGACCCGCAGGGGATGCTGCACCTGTGCGGGGTGTTCCTGGAATACCTGCGCGTGCGCAACTACTCGCCGCGCACGGTCTACAACCGGGGCCGGCAACTCGCCTCTTTCCGGCGCTTCTGCGAGCGCCTCGGGCTGAGCCAGGCCCGGCAGGTCACGCGCGCCGTGGTGCTGGCGTATCAAAGTTATCTCTTTCACTACCGCAAGAGCGGCGGCACAACGGGCCAGTGGGCCGACGTGGCCGACGGGGGAACTACGGGAGAACCGCTCACCGTCGCCGCGCAGAAACACATGCTGATCGCGGTGTCGGCCTGGTTCAGCTACCTGACCCGCGAGGGATTGGTTGCCTACAACCCGGCGTCCGATCTGGAACTGCCGCGCAAAGATCACCACCTGCCGCGCTCGATCCCGGGCCATCAGGAGATCGAGGCGATCATGAACTCCGCCGACACCGGCACGCCGCTGGGGGTGCGCGACCGGGCCATTCTGGAAGTTCTCTACTCGACGGGCATTCGCCGGATGGAACTGTGCAACCTGGACCTGGGGGATTTGGAACTGGAGCGCGGCGTCATGCACGTCGAGCAGGGCAAGGGGAAGAAGGACCGGGTGGTGCCGATCGGCTCGCGCGCCGCCGCGTGGCTGGGCAAGTACCTGGCGGAAGTCCGGGCGCTGCTGTGCCCCTCCATCAACGAGTCGGCGGTCTTTCTGAACAACTCGGGTTGGCGCTACACCGATGGCCGGATGGGATCGCACGTGCACAAGCTGGTGGCGCGTTCGGGCGTGCGCCGGCCGCGCGGCTGCGGGGGCTGTCACCTGTTCCGCCACGCCTTCGCGACGGAACTGCTGCGCAACGGCTGCGACCTGCGGCACATTCAGATCATGCTCGGCCACGCCAGTTTGGAGAGCACGCAACTGTACACCCACGTGGCGATCCACGAGCTTCAAGCGGCGCACCGGCGCTGCCATCCAGCCAAACTTCCGATCTCCGACGAAGCATCGCCGACGTCGCCCAACACGCCGGCGCCACCGCCGTCGGATGCTCCCGCCGCCCCGTAAACCCGCGACGAAACGGCGCAGGTAGGAACCTACCGGGTCCACCCACTTGCATAACTTCCCGTTCTGGCGGGAGTTGTCGGCATCGTTGTCCCCGCGCAAGGTGTAAACACCTTGCCTCTGGCGGTCACAGGTTGCGCCAGGTCATGGCGGGACAGGGACTTACGAAAAGCGCACCTTGGTTCCTTTTACCTTGCCCTCCTTTTTTATTGCCTTCATTCCCCTTTTAGCTGCTGATTCCCGCCCTCAAGCTGCACGTCGATCATTGCCGGATTCATGCCGATGCGTGCGCTTCTGTGCGCACGATCAACACCAACTTGGCTTCCGATTGCCGCTGAACCTGCGCAACACTGCGCATTCAAATGACCGGCTTTCCCCTCCTGGTCATGCTGGACGCGCGCAAATCTGCGCGCTGGAAATCGACCGACGAATCCTCCTGGCCGCTTGTTGGTGCGCCGATGATGCGCACGAAAACACCCCGTCATCCCTTCCTGGCCGCTCTCTCCCGCATTGCATTGCAGCAGGTCGGACAAGAGGTGAAGGACGGTTGAGGCACGCCATCTGCATCGCGGAGCGATTCCTACAGGGGGCGGCGGATGCCGCTCTGCCGCATGGCCGGCAGGAATGGGAGGGCAGGCGGAGCAACGAAGCGCAGGCCGTAAGGTCCGAGCATCGTAGCGCACGCCAACCCCCCCTGACTGACAGGGGTGGTAACCGCTGGTGTCTGGAGGAGCGCCGATGCGCACGACTGCCGCCTGGCGATAACCGGATCGTGCTCACTAGGCAGCGGCTAAAAGAAAAACTGCCGGCTGCTTGTCCGGCTGACTGGCGCGATTTAGACTGCTGTTCGTGGTTCCCGCCCCAACCTTGCCGGCCTCTCGTTTGCGCCGCCGTTCATCCCGGCCTGCTCGCGCACGTCGCGCAAGCTCCCGTTGCTGGCGGCATCGGACGCGGCCTACGCCGACGCGCCGGGGGATGTCGGTCGCCGTAGGGATTGTCGCACAGGGGGCGCTCATTCATGACGAGGAGAG
>PLEA01000166.1 GCA_003136335.1 Acidobacteriaceae bacterium
GGCGACCGCGCCGCGCGGCGTGGCCTTGGACGCCTGGCCGCCGGTGTTGGAGTAGACCTCGGTATCCAGCACCAGGATATTCACGTTGCGCCCGCTGGCCAGCACATGGTCGAGTCCGCCGTAGCCGATGTCATAGGCCCAGCCGTCGCCGCCTACGATCCATACGCTCTTCTTGACCAGCATATCGACGACGGAAAGAAGTTGTTTCGCGTCGGCCGAGTTGAGCGTTGCGAGTTTTTCTTTCAGAAGGTCAACGCGCTGGCGCTGTTCGTAGATGTCGGCTTCGTCTTTTTGCTTCGCAGAGAGAATGGCAGTGACGAGTTCTTCTCCCACGGTTCCCGCTACGCGACGAAGCAACTCGTGGGCAAACTCTGTCTGCTTGTCGATGGAGACGCGGAAACCCAGACCGAATTCAGCATTGTCTTCGAACAGGGAATTCGACCAGGCTGGCCCGCGTCCGTCCGCGTTCTTGGACCATGGCGTCGTCGGCAGGTTGCCGCCGTAGATGGACGAGCAACCGGTCGCATTGGCCACCACGGCGCGGTCACCGAACAGTTGCGAAACCAGCTTCAAATATGGAGTTTCGCCGCAGCCGGAGCACGCGCCCGAAAACTCGAACAGCGGTTCCTGCACTTGCTGCTGGCGGATCGTTCCTACCTTAATCTTTCTGCGATCGAGTTCCGGAAGCTTCAGGAAGAATTCCCAGTTCTCGCTCTCGGGCGCGCGCAGCGGAGGCTGCGGCACCATGTTGATGGCCTTCAGCCGTACCTCACTCTTATTTTTTACCGGGCAGACATCGACGCAGACGCCGCAGCCGGTGCAATCTTCCGGGGCAACCTGGATCGTGTACTTGAGGCCAGCCCATTCTTTGTCGCGTGTCTCGCAGGATTTGAACGTTGCCGGCGCGCGCTCCAATTCTTTGCTGTCGTAGACTTTGATCCGGATGACGGCATGCGGGCAAACCATCGCGCACTTGCCGCACTGGATGCAGATCTTCGAATCCCACACGGGAATTTCCAAAGCTAAGTTGCGCTTCTCCCATTTCGCCGTGCCGGTGGGAAAGGTGCCGTCACAGGAGAATGCGCTCACCGGAAGTTCATCGCCGCGGCCGGCGTAGATTGTGCCGAGAACATCGTGCTCGAATTTCGGGGCTCCAGGGAACGCGACCGGAATTTCGGTCGTGCTGCTGACGCTGTCGGGAATCTTTACTTCAAACAGGTGAGCCAACGTCGCGTCGACAGCCTGCATGTTTTTCTGCACCACGTCTTCGCCCTTGCGGCCGTAAGTGTGGCGAATGGATTCGCGAATCGCTTCGATGGCTTGGTCGCGAGGGAGAACTTTTGAGATGGCAAAGAAGCATACCTGCATGATGGTGTTCGTCCGCGAACCCATCCCGGCTTCCTGAGCGACCTTATAGGCGTCGATGGCGTAGAGCTTCGCTTTCTTGGCGATGAGTTGCGACTGTACTTCGCGCGGAAGGTGTTCCCAGACTTCGTATCGATCAAAAGGACTGTTGAGCAGGAACACGCCGCCCGGCACCAGCGCGCTCAGCATGTCGTAGCGCTCGAGGAAAATCCACTGATGGCAGGCGATGAAGTTCGCTTTGGAGACCAGGTAGCTGGAGTGAATCGGCTGCGGGCCGAAGCGCAGGTGCGAGACCGTCATCGCGCCGGATTTTTTGGAGTCGTAAACAAAGTATCCTTGCCCGTAGTTGTCGGTGTTTTCGCCGATGATCTTGATGGAATTCTTGTTGGCGCCCACGGTGCCGTCCGCGCCTAAACCGTAAAACAATGCGCGGACCACGCTGTCGGGTTCGGTGGAGAAGGCCGCGTCGTAGTCTAGGCTGGTGTGGCTGACGTCGTCATGGATGCCAATCGTGAAATGATCTTTCGGATTGCTCTGTTTCAGGTTGTCGTAAACGGCCTTGACCATCGCGGGCGTGAATTCCTTGGACGACAAGCCGTAGCGGCCGCCGACTACTCCGGGCGCCGTCTTCAGCTTTCCGTATCCGAGCTTCATGCCTTCGTGCAGGGCGTTCACTACGTCGAGGTACAGAGGTTCGCCAATCGCTCCGGACTCCTTGGTTCGATCCAGAACTGAAATCTGGCGGACGCTCGGGGGAAGAGCTTCCATAAATGACTTCACGCAGAAGGGGCGGTACAAGCGGACTTTCAGCAGTCCAACTTTTTCGCCGTGAGCGTTCAGATACTCGACGGTTTCGTGCGCGGCTTCCGCGCCGGAGCCCATCATGACGATGACGCGTTCGGCGTCGGGAGCGCCGACGTAATCGAACAGGTGGTAGGAGCGTCCGACGATGTCGGCGAACTTGTTCATGGTCGCCTGCACCTTGGCCGGGCAGACATCGTAGTAGGAATTAGCACTCTCGCGAATCTGGAAGAACACATCCGGATTCTGCGCCGTGCCGCGCAGCACTGGATGGTCGGGCGAGAGCGCGCGCTGGCGGTGCTCGATGATGCGGTCCATGTTGAGCATTGCCCGCATATCGTCTTCATTGAGCATTTCGATCTTGTTGACTTCATGCGAGGTGCGGAATCCGTCGAAGAAATGCAGGAAGGGAATGCGGGTTTCGAGCGACGCGGCGTGAGCGATCAGGGCGAGGTCCATCGCCTCCTGAACGGAGTTCGAGCAGAGCATGGCCCATCCAGTGGCGCGGCAGAACATGACGTCGGAGTGGTCGCCAAAAATCGAGAGGGCATGCGTGGCCACGGTGCGGGCCGTCACGTGAAATGCAGTCGGCGTCAACTCTCCGGCAATCTTGTTCATGTTGGGGATCATGAGCAGCAATCCCTGCGACGCGGTAAACGTGGTGGAGAGCGATCCCGTCTGCAGGGCGCCGTGCACCGCGCCGGCAGCGCCGCCTTCGCTCTGCATCTCGACTACATGGGGTACGCTGCCCCAGGCGTTGGGAACGTTCTCCGACGACCACTGGTCCGCCCACTCGCCCATCGTTGACGATGGGGTGATCGGATAAATGGCGATCACCTCGCTGGCGCGGTAAGCGACATTGGCTACGGCTTCGTTGGCGTCCATGGTCTTGAATTTGCGCTTCATTGACATCCCCCGTTCCGACAGATCGATCGCGGCCACTGGCGTGACCACTGCCACACTCTCAGGATGCAGGAATAGAGGTAGGGATGTCAGGACGCGGGTTCACAGAGGAGTGTGATTGAAATCACATTTCCTAAGAAGGGAATGGGGGTGATCTGGGAAGGGTCAAAGTCAAATCAAAGTCAAAGTCAAGGTCAAAGTCAGAATCGAGGTCAAAGTCCCCACCCCTCCGACTCCGCTCTCCAGAAACTCATTCAGGAACTCCTTGTACTGGAATGAGTTGGAGGTTGAAGGCAGCGGCCTGTTTCTGTAACCATTTCATTTGTTGGAGACGGTATTTGGCTTCGTAGTGTTCCATGCCCTTGTCGACGTAGGCAGCGCCGAATTTGAGCATGCGATAGAGCAGTCGGGCCAGTTGGTGGGCCATGGCGGTAATGGCTTTCGGGGCACCGAGACGAGCGCGCAGGCGGCGGAACTTCGCGCCCAGCGCGCTCTGACTGCGGATCAGATTCCAGGCACCGATGCGCAGGGCAGTGGCCGCGCGGTTGACGACCCGGCGAGTCCCTCGTTTCAGGACCTTGCCGCCACTGATTCGATTGTCTGGACACAGTCCCAGCCAGGAAGCAAAGTGACTCTCCGTTGGCCAGTGACTCATATCCACACCGACCTCAGAAATCACGGTCTGTACGGTCTGCACATCGAGTCCATCGATTTTCGTCAGATCGACTCCGGTGCAGCGATAGAGCTGCTGCCGTAAATCGAATCGAGGACCGTGCTTGCGTCTTTTTTGCCCCTGCCGCGATGGAGGCATGGGATGGATGGAGACATCGACTTTGGATTCCATGGTCTTTAAATGGGTTTCGATCTGCCGATCGCATTCCTCGATCTTGGCCAGATGGAAGTCGTACAGATCCAAGCTCTGCCGTAAAACAAAGATCAGTTCCTCTCGCCAATTGCCTTCCAGGCTTTGCACAATCTCCGCTCGACTGGCATGAATCTGTTTGTGTTTCAACTGCGCCAGCTTTTGCAGGTTCCGTTCTCCCTCCACCAAGGCTCGCAAAATGGCCATCCCGGTGACCCCGCTGATGTCGCTGATCACATTCGCCAATTGCACATTCATCTCCGTCAATGCCTTCTGCATGTGCTGCAGGCAGATGCTGGCCGAGGTCACCAGGTTCTCCCGCTGCCGCAGGTACGAACGCAATACGCGCGTATCTTCCGCCGGCCGGAAGGAATGGTTCAGCAATCCAAAGGTGTGCAGCTTTTGCAACCACTGGCTTTCCTGCACATCCGTCTTGCGCCCTGGCAGGGTTTTGGTATGTTGCGCATTGACCACCTGCACTTCCAATCCGTAGTCCTGCAACACCTGGAACAGCCCCACCCAGTACACACCGGTAGCTTGCATCACGACGGTCTCGATCCGGCACGCTACCAGCCACTTTGCCAGGCGATGCAAATCGGCCGTGAAACTCCCAAACCGCTGCACCGGTTGCGGGTCGCGTCCCGGCGGCACGGCCACATAGTGCTCTCGGTTCCCAACGTCGATGCCCGCCGCATGCAGATTCAAAACTGGCAGTCCTTCGGTCGCATCCGTCGGCAGGCGCTTTGGCTTCTTCTGGGCTCGACTCATAT
>PLEA01000119.1 GCA_003136335.1 Acidobacteriaceae bacterium
GGACAGGAAGTCCAAATTGTTCAGGCAACGTTGCCGGGAGATACCAAGTGAGGCTGCCACGAAAACTGATTTTCAGGAGCCCGCGGAAAACGGCCGGGCGGGTTCTGACAGCAATCGCAGCGCTGCAGTTGACAGGATGCGTGGTTGGTCCAAAGTACCACCCGCCGGCGGTACAGGCTCCTCCTGCCTATAAAGAAGTAGGGGACTGGAAGCCCGCCCAACCTAATGACCAGAATCTTGGCGGTGCGTGGTGGACGATATTCCAAGATCCTCAGCTTGATGCCCTGGAACTGCAGGTCAACGTATCGAATCAGAATCTAAAGGCGGCAGAGGCGCAGTTCCAGCAAGCACGCGCAGTCCTGCGCTACTATCGAGCTGACTACTATCCAACCGTGACGGCCGGGCCCTCAGCGACTCGGACGCTCATCTCCGCGAACAGTCCTACGAGTACAGTCTTGCGTGGCGCCACTTACAACGACTTTGTGTTGCCATTCGATGTTTCCTATCAAGCCGACGTGTGGGGGCGAGTTCGAAAAAACGTGGAGTCTTATCGGGAACAAGCACAAGCCAGTGCGGCAGACCTAGCCACGGTCAACCTGAGCATGCATGCGGATCTGGCCGTTGATTACTTTCAAGCTCGTAGTTTGGACGCCGAGGAACAACTCCTGAACTCCACAGTGAAGCAGTACGAGCAGGCCCTGGAGTTGAATGAAAGTCGTTTTCAGGGAGGGATTGCTTCGGAAGTGGAAGTGGAGCAGGCGAAGACTCAACTGCAAACCACGCGGGCAGCGGCGATTGATGTGGGTGTCGTGCGCGCTCAGTACGAACACGCGGTTGCAATTCTTATTGGAAAACCTCCCGCTGAGTTCAGTCTTCCCCCATTGCCGCTTACCGCACCACCTCCGCACGTTCCTATCAGTTTGCCGTCGGAACTGCTGGAGAGACGCCCCGATATCGCAGCCGCGGAGAGGCGGGTAGCATCTGCCAACGCCCAGATCGGAGTTGCGAAGTCGGCCTATTACCCGCTGATCAATTTGGGCGCTTCCGGAGGCTTTGAAAGCTCTGCCATCACTACCCTACTGAATGGACCCAGCGGCCTATGGTCAGTTGGGCTGTCGGCCGTTGGAACTGTCTTCGATGTGGGAAGACGCCGTTCCCTCAACGATCAGGCGCGTGCGGCTTATGAGTATCAGGTTGCTAGCTATCGAGAGAACGTGCTGACTGGGTTCCAACAGGTGGAAGACAATCTGGCGGCGGTGAGAATTCTGGAGAACGAGGCCAAGGTCCAGGATGAAGCAGTCGTTGCCGCGCAGCGATCGCTCGATCTTTCAGTTACGCGCTACAAGGGCGGCGTTACAAGTTACCTCGAGGTGATTACGGCACAAAGTGCGGCCCTCGCGGATGAGGTCACGGCGGTCAATATCTTAGGACGGCGGATGGCGAACACGGTGTTGCTGATTCAGGCTCTCGGCGGGGGATGGGACCGATCAATTTTGCCGGACCGACCGGAATGCTGCGGCAAGCTCGCCAGCTCCGGTCAAAATTGATGGGCCAGCGCTCGTGACGATCAGCGTTATTAGCGGATCCATAATGAAATAACCAAGTGGGCTTTTTGCACTTTCCGCACCCGCACCTCCGAGTCAATCGCCACCTTGATGGGAGTGCCAGCCCCAACCCTCATCGGCATCGGCGCAGCGTCCACGCTTTCTGACACCCTCTGCGACGTAGGCACATCCTCGTTCAGCTGCTGTGTCCCCGCCGCAGGCCGCTGCTTCAACGTCTGCGCGACACTCACGGCACTACACAGCCCAGCCGTCAGAACTGTCAGCCCGAATACAATTCGTCGCATTGTAATAACTCCCGAATTGTTCTGCGCTGGGAAAGAGACAGTCCTTCAAAGGCTGCGTGAACCGCAGACTATTGTGAATACCAGATGACCAGAGAAGCGAAAGAACTGTGTCTACTATGAAGCTCCGAAGACGGCGCATGGTTGCAGCTCCGACGGTGGTATCAAGGAAATCGTAGCCGTAGACGGGAGTGGAAAGGGGAAAATCGTACCGGATGAACAAACCGTCATCTTCTCGAAAGGGAGCGGTAATGTTCCGGTCGTATCGTAAGACTGGGTTGCCGGTCGTGGTGCCACACGCCACGTCAGGCTGAGCTTGGTCTTAACATGTCCTTCTACGTGTTCGATAAGCGTCGGGGCCGGCTGTTGATCCTGCTATTGGCGGGCATTTTGCAATCGACATTGGCCGCCTCGCAGGAATTGCCGGACGCTCCATCAGCAGTTACGGGAACGAGGTTTTATTCTGCTGAACACGCGGATATCTCGACCGATCCGCCGCAATCGTCTGGCGCGGCGTCCCCAGACTCGAGTCACCGCAAATTTCTCACTCGATGGGCCAAACGCGGACTTCGTGATCAGGCCGATATGTACACAGCTCCTTTCCATCGTTCTGAAATGAAATGGGTGATTGGACTCCCCGTTGTCACGGCCGGACTGATCGCGATTGACAAGCATGCTTCGGCGGCGCTTTCGAGAAACCCTTCGAGCGCGAGCGCTGACATTTCTAACGTCGGACTGTTCGCTACCGCCGGTGCGGTGGGCGTGCTTCTTGTCGATGGAGCGACCCGAGGAGAGTCTCATGCCCTCGAAACCGGCGTGCTTGGAGCCGAGGCCATGGCCAATAGTGTCGTCCTGTATGCCGTGCTGCAACTCATTGCCGAGCGTCAACGTCCTTTACAAGGAACGGGTCAAGGACATTTCTTTCAGACCAGCGGCGTGAATAATTCATTTCCCTCCGGCCATACGATCATTACGTGGACAGCTGCCAGCACAATCGCGCACGAATATCCCAACCCTTGGGTAGAGTGGCTCGCTTACGCAACCGCAACAGCCGTTTCAGTTACACGATTCACCAGTCTGCAACACTTCCCCTCCGATGTTGTAGTGGGAAGCACGCTTGGGTACTTGATCGGGCGCCATATCTTCCATGCTCACTGCAAGGCTGGTCTCAGTGCGGCATGCGGTGTGAAATAGTTCAGCAAAACACAGTCTCTATTTCTAGAAAGCGCGAGGTGACTGATGTTGAGGAATAGGCTTGCCAATCGGCCTGGTGCTCTCTCTTGTGTTCTAGCTATTTGGTTGCTCCTTCAACTCGTACCCTCACTGCTCGCTCAGACGGCTGGAGTGGGAGTACTGACGGGCAGGGTCGTGGATTCGTCCGGTAACGCGGTTGCCGGTGTCACCGTGACGGTGACGCGCATGGACAACAGCCAGGCACGAAGCGCGACGACGGGGACGGATGGCTCTTATAGATTCGACGATCTGCCGCCGGGGAACTACCGGATGAAGCTTGAGGCCCCCGGTTTCCAGACTTTGGAGATTCCTTCCGCAACTGTCAATGGAACTGAGTCCTCAGTTCTGAATGAGAAACTGGAGGCCGGCGAGCGAATCACCACCAAACCAACTCCAGAGCAACAGGATAATTTGCAACAGGATAACTTGCCGAATGCCCCATCCACCAGTACAACGCCTTCGCTTTCGGATTTGGGCCTTACTCCGGAACAGACTCAAGGCAATCCCCGAGAGCAAGCGTTGCTGGATAAGCGAACACACATGCTGAAGATCCATCAACGCATGGGTCTGATCACGACCATTCCGTTGATTGCCACCGTTGTCACTTCTCTCAACGCCGGAGGCAAGAACACCAGCACAGCCTCGCGCGATCTGCATACGGCCCTTGGCGGCCTGACCGGCGATTTGTATGGTATTACGGCTTACTATGCAATTCGTGCGCCTCGTGTGCCTGGCACGGAAACCCGCGGCCCGATTCGATTCCACAAGGCCATGGCTTGGATTCATGGCCCCGGAATGATTCTGACGCCGATTCTCGGGATTATGGCCTTCGATCAAAAGAACAATGGCGAAAAGGTTCACGGCATCGCCTCCGCGCACGGACCTGTAGCTATCGTGACGGCCGGGGCATTTGGTGCAGCTCTTCTGTCGGTATCGATGAAGTTCTAAGCACACTTTATGAATAGGAAAACACTGACTTTGTTTTTGCTCGTGGCCCTCCCCACGTTTGCTGCCGACAGCCAATGGATCCTCAAACAAAGCACACTCACCTACCATGTGTCGCACCCGCTGCATGAGTCCGAAGGTGTGAGCCATGGGGCGCGAGGCAAGGGAATTTGCCACGCAGGCCAATGCGAATTCCTGATCGCCGTACCCGTGAAGTCTTTTGATTCCGGAGACAGCAACCGCGATCTTCACATGCTGCAGGTTACGCGCGGCGCTGAGTTTCCTATAGTCACCGTACGCACCCGCCTGCCCGAATCGGCTGCCGCATTGGCGACCATACATGCTGATCTGGAGATTCAGTTCGCCGGCCAGACTGCCCAGTACAAACAGGTTCCTTTCAAAGTGGAAACCCAAGGCGGTGAGACTCACATTACGGGGACAATTCCGGCTACGCTAACGGATTTCAAGATCGACCCACCGTCGCTGTTGACCATGCCGGTCAAAAACGAAATTCCCGTGCGTTTGGATATGACCTGGCGTCCGCAGTGAGGCGATGAGCAGATCCTCATTCTGTTTTGCGGGAGCGGGCATCACTCCGATTTTTTTAGATGATTGGGTCTGGCTCGACGAAAGCTTTAACGCATGCGTAGTTTCCTGCATCCCACCTGGAGGTGTAAAGTCTTGGACGGGCGGGTATCTCCCATGCGATTGTTGGTGGTAGAAGACGACATACCGATCCAGCAGTTCCTCAAGCGAGCGCTGGTAGAGGCCGGATATCAGGTGGACACAGCCAGTACAGCACAGGCTGGCGAAACCATGGCCTTGGAGGGCATTCACGATGCCTTCATTATCGATCTTGGACTTCCAGACCTGGATGGATTGGACTTGATTGCGCGTTGCCGAGCCCAGGGTAACGCCGCGCCGGTTTTAATCTTGTCCGCCCGCCGTTCTGTCGACGAGCGGGTCCGGGGTCTGGAGCAGGGCGGAGACGACTATCTCACTAAGCCATTCGCCTTTCCCGAACTGCTCGCGAGGTTGAGAAACCTCCTGCGCAGGGCCACAGTTCCGCAGAATGAATCGGTGCGTCTGCAGGCTGCCGACTTGCAGCTTGATCTGGTCCGTCGCGAAGCGCGACGGGGCGAACACTTGCTGCAATTGACCCCACAGGAGTTTTCTTTGCTGGAATATCTTTGCCGCAACGAGGGTCGAGTGGTGACCCGGACCATGATTCTGGACCATGTCTGGAAGATGAGGATTGACCCAGCAACCAACGTCGTCGATGTTCACATCTATCGTCTGCGTAGCAAAGTCGATCATGACACCCCGCGACCGCTGATTCACACAATTCGTGGTGTTGGCTACGTTCTCAAACATGCCTAAGAATCTAAGCTCTACCGCCGCTTGGCGGATTTCGATCTGGACAACACTGGCGTTCGCGCTAGGGACGGCTGCGGCTTTCTCCATAGTTTATTTCCTTGTCGCTCAGGGCATTCGGGAGCGCAGTGACACCTGGCTTAGCGGCGAAGCAGAGGTTCTGGCTCAGGTCTCGGCCGATACTCCGAGCGATCACCTGTACAAACGCATAGTTCGAGAGGTAGCTGAACTTGCTACTCAGGAAGTGCCGGATGAGCGCAATGGCCGCGGTGAAAGACTGAATTCTGTCTTTTTCTTAGCAACAAGTCCCAACAACGGTGAAGGCCCCTTGTGGGTAGGCCCAAGCTCCAAGGATGCTTTTGTCAAAGCGATTCAGCGGATGAATTTGGTTGCGGGGCCACCGAAGTCCATAACGGTGGAAGGATATCGACAAACGTTTCGCGTGGTTGAGAAGGCGCAAAACGGAAGAACTGTTTATCTCGGACTATCAGATCATGGCGCCCAACATGTGCTGCACACATTGGCCCGGCGTTTTCTCACACTTTGGTGCGGCATGTTTCTGCTCGGCTTCGTAATCTCCTACTGGAGCGCACGCCGCACCCTGCACCGTGTGGAACGAATTACGGAAACCGTCGCGCGAATTGGAACCGAAGACCTAAAGGAACGCTTGCCTGAACCTGTGAATTCGGATGAGATTTCGCGATTGGCTAAGACCTTTAATCACATGCTGGACCGGCTCCAGGCTTCGGTGAATCAACTTCGCACCGTTACTGGCGGTATCGCGCACGACCTCAAGAGTCCTGTGACTTTGATTCGTGGAACGCTGGAATCCGCATTATGTAATGAAGGAAATGACAAGTGGCGTGACTCGGT
>PLEA01000537.1 GCA_003136335.1 Acidobacteriaceae bacterium
TCGACAACCACGCCTATCTTCATGCCCGCGAAGGCCTGCAGAATGTGCTTCAGTTAAGGCCGACCGAAGCGCGCGCCATGCAGTTACTGGGTGAAGTGGACCGCCAGGAACGGGAATACAACCGGCTACGTCAGGAAAAGAAACAATTGCATCATGCTGCCATGGACGCCTGGCAACAAGGAGAAATCAGCCACGCCCTGACCAAGCTGGCATTGGTATTGGAATTGGACCGGCGGGCTCCCGATTCTTCCAGTCCGGAGCGAGCCAGCTATCAGACTCTTTACGATCAGGTTCGCTCGGAACACGACGCCCTTAACAATGCCTACGCGGAAATGTGCAAGCATCGGGCCGACGGCAATCTTAATAATGCTCTGCTCCTGTGCGACACATGGATATCCAAGTATCCGAATAACGCCCTTTTTCAGGCTCTGAAGTTTGACCTCGAAGAACAGAAAAGGCAAGAGCTGTCTGCTTTTGTCGCCACCGTGGACCGGCAGGTGGAGGGCGAGCCTGATCTGGACACGCGCGTCGGCATCCTGAAAGAAGCGCTTAAGGTCCACCCGGATGAGGTCCACTTCCAGCGTGCGCTCCGGCTGGTCGAGGACAAACGTGACTTAGTGAACTCAATTGTGGCCCGAGCTCATTTCCACGAAGAGCAAGGACAGTTCAGTGACTCGCTCGGCGACTGGGAGATTCTGCGTACCATCTACAACCGCTATCCGGGTTTGAATTTCGAAATCGAGCGCTTAGAGAAAAGGCGCGAGAATCAATCGAGGATCGAGGCCAAAGCTCGCTTTGCGGAGCAGATCGAAGCGTGCCTGAAGTCCGCTTCCTACTCGCGAGCCTTGGAGTTGTTGCAGGAGGCGGAGCCCGAATTTCCCAATGATGCCGAGATAGCCGGACTGAAAAAAGCTGCGGAGGCGGGCCTGCAACAGGCAACGGAAGTGCAACGACTGATGACCGAAGGGCAGGCTTTGTGTGCTCAGGGTCAGTTCACCGAAGGCGTTCAGCTTCTGCGGCAAGCTCATGAGCTCGACGAAAAGAATCCGGTTCCTCGTAGCGTTCTATTTAATACTCTCATCGAACGCGCGCAGACGTTTGTAGACAATGATTGGCAGGCTGCAGAAGACCTCATCCAGCAGGCATTCGAGCTAAACCCTGGACACCCCTTGGCCAGGAATTTGCAAACCGTCTTACTCGATCGGAAGCGCGATCATCTCGTCAATGAATGTTTTTCGGAAGCGCGAAAACTCCGGGGCACAGGCGACTTCGCGGGCGCACTGGCGCGGGTGCAAGAAGCCCTCGCTACGTATCCCAACGAGAAGCGACTGCTCCAGACGCGCGAGAACCTGCAAAGTGAAATGGCTCAGGCAGAACGGGCCAAGGCACGCAGCCGTGACCTGGAAGAGTTACGAACTCTCAAGCGTGAAGCCGAGAAGGTCACAGACATCTCGGCCGTACGATCCTATCGGGATCGCGCAAAGGCTCTGGCTGCAAGCCATGCGGACGATGCGGAAGTTCGATCGCTGGTGAACAGTTTGGAGCAGCTCTCAAAGCCGACGGGAAATATTCGACCAAAGCCCCCGACCACCACGGCAGATAGCGAGCAGGGCGCAGAGAGCATGCCCAACGCGACCCTTCTCTTCTCGCCTGGAGCCTTGGCTGCCAAACCACAACCTCATCCTTTAGGCAAGCAGGGAATGCCCTCTGCGCGGTCGTTGCAGAGCATGGAGGTCGAGTCCGTATCTGCGTCGTCAGCCCCGCCGAGCCACAGTCCTCGACCCCATACCGCTTCCGCACCGCCCCACTTTTTGTCCAGGGTGCGTAGTTCCGTCCAGGCGCGATGGGCTTCCCGACTCAGTATGGCGCCGGTTCTAAGCCGTCTCAGGGCGCTCCCGATCCCGCTGAATAAGCTGAATAAAACAACAACGGCGGTCGCCGCCGGCATTTTGGTGCTGTTGTTGGCTGTGGCATTGGTGTTGGTAAAGGTCAGGCATCATCGCCCATCTGAGCCAGTCGTGGCTTCAATGAATGTTCACATCCACGTTTCGCCTCCGGGCGCCGCCATTCGGATCAACAACGAAGTACGAGGAGCCTCCGACGTCGACGTTAGCTTGCCCTTTGGCACTTACCAGATCGAAGCACAGTTGGACGGCTATCAAGCAGCCCAAACTGGATTTGAAGCGCGCGCGGGTGCGCCGGGCTCTGTCGATCTGACGCTGCAACCAGTGCTTCCGGTAGTAAAGCTAGCGGCCGATACGGGGACGGGGAAGGTTTTGCTTGACGACCAACCTGCATTCGAACTGGATGGTGCGCAGTGGACTGCGGACAATCTCGCTCCCGGACCACACCAGCTAAAATTCGCCGGATCCAAAGCCGAAGCTTCGTTCGCCTTCACCACGGCCCCAGGCGCCGTTCCGGTCGTCAGCGGCCCGCTGAGTGCCAAGGGTGTGCACGCGGTTGTGGTCAGTAATTCTGCAAACCATTTGCACGTGTACTACAGCGAGTCTCATGCAAAGCTCTCTTTGGATAGCCAGCCCGACGTGGAGATTGGGGACGACGGTATCGACATTCCGAATGTTCCCGCCGGTACCCACCAGTTGAGCCTAAGCCAAGGGAGTGACCGTCACACGGTAGCCATTGACGTGGGGCCGGCGCCCGCGCTTACTACATTCTTGGTGTCGGATCAGGACATAGGCACGCTACTCGTCGTGACTGGCCAGAACGACGTCCAGGTGTATCTGAACAACCAACTCCAAAAAAAGACCACGAATAAGGACGGCCAGTTGCGAATTTCCAACCTGGCGCCTAAGGCTTATACAGTCCGCGTAGCCAAGAACGGATTTCAAACTCCGCCTGAACAGCAAGCTGCAATTCACAAGGGAGATTCCGCCAAACTTAATTTCGCATTGGCGCCGTTCCTGCATGCGGCTTCGCTCGCCATTGATGGCGTAGCCGCCGGAACTACGGTCCTGCTCGACGGAGTGGTGGTCGGAACGCAACAAGCGGACGGCAAATTCCGGTTCCCAAGCGTCCCCACTGGCGAGCACGCAATTGAATTGCGTAGGGACCATTTCAGCCCCAAAACCCTACACAAGAATTTCCTGGCTGGCTCAACCGTAACCGTGAGCGTTTCGGAAGCGGCTATGGATACGGCGACCGGCCAGTTAAAGGTCACATTCTCGCCCGCCGATGCGGTTGTCACTCTGGTCAAAGATGGAGAGCCCCCGACCAACATTGTGAGTGGCACGCCAGTAGTTGTGGCGCCAGGCACCTATCAACTCACAGCTCGCGTGGGCAACTTTCCGCGCTCGGTTCCACTGGAAGTAGTTGCCGGGGAAGTACGCACAATCGGTCCCCTCTCTCTTGCCGCTAGCGGGATGCAGGACTTTCATGATACAGCGGGCTGGAAGGCGAACCAAGGTTGGTTCGTCCACCGCGGCGGGGGTTTCGTGTTATATGACGCTCCTTCGACGGTTGGCACGTTTGTATTTAGCGCCATGCTCGACAAAGGACACCGTCTCCAGTGGGTATTCAATTACATCGATGACCGCAACTACGAACTTTTCCAGATGGACGAGAACAATTTTTATCGTAGCGAAATGCGTGACGGTAAGAAGACGGAAGAAGCCAAATTTGCTTTCAAAACGGACAAGAAAAACTCACGGACCTTCCAGATCGTGATCACACCCAACCGGATCGTACACCATATCCAACAAGGTTCTTCCTGGGTCCCCCTCGACTCGTGGAACCCAACCGGCGGCAATCTGAGCTCGGGTAAATTTGGTTTTTACCTGCCGGGTAGCGATGAGGTCAAGGTCTCAAATTTCAGCCACTACAGCGAGTTGAAACTGGTCAACCGATAGCGCAGCCATTCCCTAATTATCCTTTCTGAGTCGGCTCTTTTGCGGAGTTGACGGCAGCGGCATTTTAGGCCCGCTGCCATCGCGACGTCCTAGGGTTATGCCGGGCACGGTCGAGACGGTTTGGTAAGTGGGGAAGTCGCTAAACATACATGCGGTCCGGCGGCTCGGATATCTAGATTCCAGCTTACAAAGATTCTGGATCGCTTTCACTGCTGCTGTTGCTGAGCTTCGGCTAAAGGAGATTGCTGGGTCTCGTCAAGAAATTGGGACCACTCTTCGTCCGCCGCAAACTCCTCGTCGGGGGGCAGCACCGCTTGCGACGGCGTCACTCGAACTCGAACTTGCAGCTGCGTGTCCGCTTTTCCCTTCATCATGCCCATGGTGGGGGGAACGTCGGCATAATCGCGGCCGATTGCGGTGCGAATATGCTTCTCACTGGCGAGTCGATTAATTGTAGGATCGAAACCTACCCAGCCAATCCCTGGGAGCAGTGCTTCCACCCACGCATGCGTCGCACCGTCCGCCGAGGGATGCGCATTTTCACTGCTGTGGTAAATGTATCCACTGACATAGCGACAGGGAATTCTGGCATTTCTCACGAGTGCGGTCATGATGTGAGCAAAATCCTGACACACGCCCTGCCGTGACCGAAGCGCATCTTCAATCGGTGAATTTACTGCAGTGCTCTTCTTTACGTAGCTGAAACTGCGATGCACACCGGAGGCAATATCCCGGAGGAATGCCAGAGGGCTTCGGCCCTTCCTTTCGGTCGCTCCGATCTCGACTGCGAGCTGTTCAAGTTCCGGGGAGGAGCGCGCAAAATAACTCGGCATCAACATGTCCCAGTAATCTTTTTTTTCGATGAGCTCCTCCAGTTCGAGCCAGCTTTCGTAGGCCATGACTTCGGGAATCGACGGCTGCGCGTCAATATTTACCAGAGCGTCGGAGATGATGGTGAGCTGGCCATGACGGGAAGGCANNACCTCCATCATGCTCTGCCAGACGGAGCGGCTGTAGCGATAGCGCGTAAAATGGCGAATGGCGTAAAACATTCAGTTTTGAAAAGCAACTTCGATCGGATATTCGATATAGAGCTCGTGAACCGCCGCATGCAGTTCGCGACATTGCTCAATAATTGCCGCAAGATATTTGTGCAATCCGGCAATGATTTCGCCGATCTGTACGTAGGTGACCATCGATCGCAAACGCCCGATTAATCTTTCCACATTCTCGGTCCGGCGGCTCAAGGAAAGATTGTTGATCGCTGTCAAGGCCTCGTGCATTCGGTCCATGGAATAACGGACCGAATAAGGAAACTCGGGCTTCAGCAGAAGGAAATTCGCGATTCGTTCCGGCTTGAGTTCGGCGGTGCATGCCTTGCAATACGCTTCAAACGCAGCACAACTGCTTAACAAGCCCACCCAATCGAGATCATCCGCATGCTTGCCGACGACAAAATAAGCGTCCAGCATGACGCAGAGATTGCAGGCCCTCTCGATATATTTGCCTAACTGGATAAAATGCCAGGCCTCGTCGTGATTCATAGTGGCGGCGGTAACTCCATTAAACCGGTATGAGCCTTCGCGAACCAGGGTCACCACTCGCATGGCGCCGGCATCATCATCGGGTTTCAGTTCAGAACCAGTTACGTCGTGGAAAAGGCGATTCAGGTGCTCCCACATCTCCGAGCTGATTTCCTCGCGAACTTGTCGGGCATTTTCGCGAGCTCCGCTAATGCATTTCACAATCGAAAAAGTTCCTTCCGGATCCGCTACCAACGAAAACAGAGCCCGCTGGGGGTCGACGTTGTTAGAAGCCGAACCGGGGGCTAGCGAGGAGACCGCGCGAAACCAGCGCTCTTCCGTGGAAAACTTTGCGGGATTCAAAATCAGACCATAGGTCGCCTTTAGCACACGCGAGGCATTATCCGCCCGCTCGAAATAGCGGCTCATCCAGTACAGACTGTCGGCTACGCGCGAAAGCATGACGTTTAGTCACCCCATTCTTCTAAGTCTCGCTTCTACAAGACCCAGGTGTCTTTCGAACCTCCACCTTGAGAGGAATTGACTACCAGCGAGCCCTTTCGCAACGCCACTCGGGTGAGGCCACCGGGGATAATCGTGATCTTCTCGCCGTAGAGAATATAAGGACGGAGATCGACGTGACGAGGCTCGATCATTCCGTCTACAAAACAGGGTGCGGTCGAAAGATTGATTGTCGGTTGCGCGATATAGTTTCGCGGTTGGGCATAAATCTTTTGTCGAAATTCGGAGCGCTCTTGTTCCGTGCTATGCGGGCCGATCAGCATGCCGTACCCGCCTGACTCGCCCACCGCTTTCACCACGTACTCGTCCAACCTCTGGCAGACGTGGTCCCGTTGCCCGGGATCGGACATCAACAGAGTTTCGACGCCTTCCAGAATCGGATCCTGATCGAGATAGTAGCGAATGATTTTAGGCACAAAGGCGTAGATCGCCTTGTCGTCGGCGACGCCCGTCCCGAGCGCATTTGCGAAAGCTACGTTGCCGGTGCGATAGGCATTAAACAGTCCCACGGCACCCAGCGAAGAGCCATTTTCGAAAACCAGGGGATCGAGATAATCGTCGTCAATTCGCCGGTAGATCACATCAACCCGCTGCAGGCCGAAGGTGGTTCGCATGTAGACGACATTGTCGTGCACCACTAAATCTCGTCCCTCGACCAGTTCAATCCCCATCTGCCGAGCCAGATAGGTGTGTTCAAAGTAAGCGGAGTTGTAGGAGCCGGGAGTCAGTAAAACCACGGTGGGCTCGGAACGGCCCTCGGGAGCGAGGGACCGCAGCGTCGACAGAAGTGCCTGGCTGTATTGCTCGATTGGCCGCACGTGACATTTCTGAAACAGTCCGGGAAATATCTGCTTCATCACCCGGCGGCTGGTAAGCATGTAAGAGACCCCACTGGGGACGCGCAGATTGTCCTCCAGAACCACAAAGTTCCCTTCGGGGTTTCGTATCAAGTCGGTCCCGACCACCGTGATGTATACGTCGCGGGGAACTTTGACGCCGCGCATTTCACGGCGGTAGTGTTTGCAGGTGTAGACGATGCTCCCGGGCACGACGCCGTCTTCAATGATTTTGCCATCATGGTAGACATCTTTGGCGAACAGATTCAGCGCGGTAATCCGCTGCGTCAGTCCGCGCTCAATCTTCTCCCATTCCGCCGCCGTGATGATCCTGGGCAGCAGATCGTGAGGAAAAATCCGCTCCGTCCCTTTATCGTTCCCATACACCGTGAAAGTGATTCCCTGGTTGAAGAAGGATTGGTCAGCCTCGTGTTTGCTGCGCAGTAACTCGTCCGGCCCCAGGTTCAGAAGCAGGTTATGCAGCGGACGATATTGTTTTCGGGGATGGTCCACGGCGCTGAACATCTCGTCGTAAGCGCCATCGAGTTCGTACCGGTGGAGGGCTTTCGCACCGCTACGATCGGACGGATCCGTTTCTATAATCATGATTGCGGCGCCGTAGCCCTCGCCAGAATAGCGTATCGACCGTGAATTGATTATCGGGAAAACCAATGCACGTCATTGAAGAAACTGCGCGGCGCGCCCTAGAGAACCTACCCGCTGGTGCGCGCGACTTCTCTGATGCTTTGCGCCGCGTTTTCGCTGCCTGAAGACTGGAATTCGATGTCAGGCAACTGTTCTACCGCCCGCCGAAGGGATTGCTCCCAGCTTGAGTGGATTAAGTTCAAATCTCTGTCGCCGGCTGAAACTCGGCGGTAGCGCGTAATTTCCAGGCTGTCTTTCTTGTACAACAACAGATCGAAGGGGGGACCGACGGTCACATTCGAGCGCATCGTCGCATCGAGTGAGAGAAGAGCATATTTCGCAGCAACTTCGAGGGAGGTTGTGGCTTGGATGCCGCGATCGAGGATCGGGCGACCGTACTTGCACTCACCCAGTTGCAAATACAAGGAATCTTCTGTGGCCGCCAGCGGATTTCCTTGCGGATAAATCAAATACAGGTTGGGCTGTTGCCCCCGAACCTGTCCCCCCAGCAGCAAGTGAACGTTAAAGCTGAAGGAATCACGCTCCAGTGACGCCCGGTCAATGTCGGAGATCCGGCGCACGCAGTCGCCCACGATGCGGGCAGCGTCATAGAGAGAATTGGCCTGGGCAAGCCCTCGTCCGGAATCGAAATCATCTCCCAGCAAAGTGATCACCGATTGGCTGATCGAGAGGCTACCGCTGGTCAAAATGACAAACACCCTCTCTCCAGGCTGGATGAAGCGATACATCTTGCGACAGACGTTGACCTGATCAAACCCGGCATTGGTCCTCGAATCCGAGGCTAATACCAGACCTTCCTGCGTCGTAATTCCCAAACAGTATGTCAATTTGCCCTCTGATGTGAAGCTACCGCATCATACACTGATTGCGGATAGCGAATTTGTGATCCAGACTAGCAAGAAAAAATATGCAACATCCACTAGATTAACGTGATAGTTTCTGCATCTCATCTGCGCCAGCAGCCCGCTCGCACAAGGGAAACTGCATTCTATGATGATTCGCCTTGGCTACGACATTCAATTCGAGACGGTTGGGGAAGTACCGATCGTGACCCTGCTCAACGTGCATCCGTCGCGAAAGAATGACTTACGAGAGGCCGACGAATTAAGCACCGACCCGCTGGTAAATATCGAGAACTACGAGGACAGCTTTGGCAATCATGCTTGCCGCCTGTTGGCTCCGCCCGGCAAGATTCGATTCCAGAATTCCACGCTCATCGAAGACTCGGGACTGCCCGATCTCGAAGGCCCGAATGCAGCCGAGGTCCCCATCCACGAACTGCCCCTGAATGTCCTGCCGTACCTTATGAACAGCCGGTATTGCGAGGTGGATCTCTTGTCCAACACTGCGGCGGAGCTCTTTTCGAACGCTCCGCGAGGCTGGAACCGCGTCCTGGCCATATGTGATTGGGTGCATAAAAAGGTGACGTTCGGATACGAGTTTTCCAATCCAATTCGCACGGCGCTGGGAGTGTATACGGAGCGGGTCGGGGTCTGCAGGGACTTTCAGCATCTGGCTATCACCTTCTGTCGCGCCCTCAACATTCCCGCTCGCTACGCAACGGGATATTTGGGCGACATTGGAGTGGTCGTGGTCCCGAGTCCCATGGACTTCAGCGCCTGGTTTGAAGTTTACCTGGGAGATCGCTGGTGGACGTTCGACGCCAGACACAATGTTCGGCGCATCGGGCGTGTGTTAATGGCAACCGGCCGCGACGCAACCGACTGTGCGATTACAACGTCATTCGGAAGAGCACAGTTGATTAACTTCCAAGTCACCAGCGATGAAGTCCAGAATTCATTGATCGGCACGAATGTGGATTTAAGATGAGTGTGCATTTGTGGGCAACAAGCCAGACCTTCGCCACTTCGATTGATGTTTCCGGCCTCCGGCACCAATCCTAAAAGGATCAATTCCGCTGGGGCATCGGGTGCAGGCTAGCAGTGGCGGCAAATGAGGCCCACGGAGACATACTTCAGCCAACGACACTTGGCACTTGACACCTGGGGAGAGACCGGCCTTCCCTGGACGCCACGAGGTGCGATGGTGCGAATTGTCACTCATGACCCCGATGCGCTAAAGGCCGTCCATGAGTTCCTGGAATTCCAGATCATGGACCACAGGACCGGCGATTCCGCAACGGTTGGTAAGCCATCCTAGACGGCTCACGACGCTGTCATCGAACCTCAAGAGAGAACTATCCTCTCCGGACACTCCTGCAAGAGAAAGAAAATGCTTGAAGAGCGAGAGAAAATCTGAAGGTCGCTCGCTTACCGGCGAGGGCGACCTGTTTTGCCCATCCAACGGGCTACTGCGAGAATGTGGCTACGGTTTATGCGCTCCGCTCACCATCTCATCTGGCCGCTGGCTCAGGCCCTGCAGCCTATTTCAGCCTCACGATCCCACTGATCGGCATGGTCTTGCAATCGGACAGACGGAGCGGCCAGCGCCGGCCTTCCGGCAGCAGCCGGACGTCGCCGCCGAGCAGTACCGGACTCACTGCCAGCTCGACCGAATCCACCAGCCCGGCGTCGAGCAGGCTGCGAAAAAGAACGCCGCCGCCGAAGAGCCAGATTTCCTTGCCCGATTCAGCTTTCAGCGCCGCAACTGCTTGGGCGACGCCGCTGCTCAGGATGGTAACATCCTTACGCTGCGCGACATTGAGGGTGGTCGAAACCACGACTGTCTTCATCCTCATGCTCTTGAGTAGCGGGCGCTGGAACTGCGCGAGATCAAAGGTCCGACGGCCCATCAGGAGCGTGTCGAACTGGCGAAGGAGCGCGCCGAAGTCGAATGCCGGATCGTGGACGATCCAGTCGTACTCGCCCTTCGGTCCGGCGATAAAGCCGTCCAGGCTTATGGCCACGCTGTAGCGCAATTGGCGCATGGAGAATTATGCAATATACGTTGGCGGAGATGCGCAGGATTGTGAGCTAAGTTCGTTCGTTTCCGAGCCGACCAACCGGGGATTGTTAACACAACCTCCCCGACGAACGTCTATGATCTAGTGGGGTTTTTGCGCGCATGGCCAGGTCCGGCGACAGAGGTGACCTGCTCGCGGCAGGCCTAGGACCCGGGCCTGTGAGGGAGCAGTTCGCGTCGGAAACCTCCGCGGACGCGACGTGGGTGGCTGCGGCGCGGGACGGCGACCGGGCGGCGTTTGGGCAGCTCTACGAGCGGTACGCTCGCATGGTCCACGGAGTTTTGCTGGCGAAGGTCCCCGTTGGCGAGGTCGATGACCTCGTTCAGGATGTCTTCATCAGGGCACTTCGCCGGCTGTCAACGCTGCGGGAAGCCGCAAGCTTTGGAGCGTGGCTGGCAGCGATCGCTCGCAATGTTGCGAGTGACTACCACCGTCGATCGGTGCCCGAGGAACCGCTTACCGATGATGCGTCTGACAATGAAATCCAGTGCGGAATGTCCAGCGAAGATCAGGATGGGTCGGCCGCCGCAATCTTCGACGCAGTCATGAGTCTGTCCGAAGCCTATCGGGAGACCTTAATTCTGCGGCTGGTCGAGGGCATGACCGGTCCTGAAATTGCGGCTCGCACGGGGATGACGCACGGCTCCGTGCGCGTCAATTTACATCGCGGCATGGAGCAACTGCGCACGAAGCTGAGAACGGACCTGAGATGCGATGGGCCAGAACAGGAGAAGTCCTAGTCATGGACACGGGGAACAATCGAACGGAAAACAGACCATCGACAAACAGTGACGACTATTTGTGGGACAGATCTGGCGAACCCGATTCCGAGATCCAGAGGCTGGAGGTGTTACTCGGGAAGTTTCGACATGAATCGCCCCCCCCGGTTTTTCCGGAGGTCGTCCGCGAACGACGATGGACATTCTTTCCCTGGAGGATGCGGCTGTTTCCCGCTCTGGCTACGGCAGCGGTTGCCGTGGCAGCCATCGTTGCAATGACATTTCTGGTGTACAGAACGAAGCCTACTCCAACTACTGTGGCGGGTTGGGATGTGTCCAGCGTGGAAGGAACACCTCGAATCGGGGAAAAAACGATCAGCACGAAAGAGGGAACGAGCCGTCTCGGCATTGGCCAAATGCTTGAGACCGACCGTCAGTCGCGGGCCAGCCTCCAGGCGGACGATACCGGCAAGATCGAGGTGGACCCGAGGACACGCCTGCGGTTGCTGAGCATGGGTTCAGGACTGAAGCGGATTGCTCTGGATCGGGGAACGATTCATACCTTTATCTGGGCGCCTCCCGGTCAATTCGTGGTTGACACGCCATCGGCCGTAACGGTGGATCTGGGTTGCGCCTACACTTTGCA
>PLEA01000155.1 GCA_003136335.1 Acidobacteriaceae bacterium
CGATGCAGCCATTTTTAATGCCATGGCCACGGCCAGTCCGCTGAACGCGCAATTGAGCTCTTCGTGGACCTGGTACCCGGCGGACCCGGGCACCGACAATCCGTACTTTCAGGAATTCGCGGCGCAGGGTCAGAATCTGTTTCAAGCGTCCGGTGACGGTGGTGCGTGGTCGTCGTCTTCCGAGATTTATCCAGCGGATGATGTGTATCTCACGTCGGTCGGCGGGACCGACCTAGAGACCAGCGGTGCGGGCGGCCTGTGGAGTTCGGAAACGGCTTGGGTTGACGGCGGCGGCGGCATTTCGCCGGACAAGTTTGCGATTCCCTTCTGGCAGACGACGACAGCCACCAGCTGCTCCAATTGCTCCAACAGCTATCGCAACGGCCCGGACGTTTCGGCCAATGCGAATTTCACGTTTTACGTCTGCGCCGATCAAACCACCTGCACCGCGAACCTTTATGGCGGGACCAGTTTTGCTGCGCCAATGTGGGCCGGCTACCTGGCTCTAGCCAATGAACAGGCAATGGCTGACGGTAAGCCCACGCTCGGCTTCATCAACCCGGCCCTTTATGGCATTGGTTTAAGCTCGAGCTATGACACCGATTTCCACGACATCACCACTGGCAGCAACGGCTATTCGGCCACAACCGGCTACGATTTGGCGACTGGCTGGGGCAGTCCGAACGGAAGCAGCCTGATCAGTGGGCTGATCAACACAATTAACACTCCTGGTTTCGGCCTTACAGCCTCGCCCACTATGGTCTCGGTGGTGCAGGGCAGCTCGGGAACGTCCACGATTACCAGCACGGTGACGAACGGCTTTGACTCGGGCATCTCCTTGTCTGCGACGGGCCAGCCCACGGGCGTGACCGTGACCTTCAGCCCAAAGTCGATTACCGGGGCTGGAACTTCAACCATGACGATCACCGTAGGCTCATCTCAGGTCACCGGCACGTATCGTATTAGGGTCACGGGAACCTCCGGCAGCATCACCGAAATCTGCACAGTCTCCCTGACAGTGAGCAAAGCGGCCCCTAACTTCACCATCAGCGCATCGCCCACAAAGATCAGCGTGGCCAGGGGTAGCTCCGGCACGTCCACAATCACCACAGCTGTTTCTGGCGGCTTTGACTCGGCCATTTCCTTATCGGCGACTGGGTACCCAATTGGCGTGACCGTAGGCTTCAGCCCTAGAACCATACCGGCGCCGGGCTCGGGGAAGTCGACCATGAAAGTCACAGTAGGTAAGCGAGTCGCGCTCGGAAACCACACGATCACTATAAACGCCACAGGTGGAGGACTGCCGCGTACGATTCAGGTCACACTCGACGTCCTCAACTAAGTAAGAGTGACCTCGAATCGGCGGCACAGACGATCTCAAGAATGGAGAACTACCCCTCTACGAAGCGCTCAGGGCGGAGGCTGACCTAAGCGGTATATCCATTACTTTATTAACCGTTGCGGCGCTTGACAGAAACGAACGCATGACAGGGTGCGATTGCTTTGTCATTCGAAACCGTCGGATTGAACCCGTTTAGATTCTCTGACCGCAGGCTCACGGACGACCCCCCTTGGGGGGAAATTCACAAGGAGGACAAAATGGCAAAAAGAGGACTTTGTTCGATAGCGCTGGCGGCTGCCCTGATTCCTTTCGCCCAGCCGGCGGCAGCACAGAACTACGCGGGGACACCTAAGCCCACAGTCCGAGATTATGGACCGTTTGGAAACGTCCAGACTAAGAACACCGCGAAGACAACAACAACAAATCTTGCTGCCGGGAAATGCGGCAATCCGGCTGGCACCTGCTTGTTCTACGGCGGCGACTTTCTCGATGATCCCCTTTACCCGCCGAGCCTTGCCAATGGCTTGGCCAACGAGAGTACGCTGTTAGTATCCGGAAACCCGTACGGAGCCGCAACCTGGGTTCCGTTCACCGTGCCGGCGGGCCAGACTTGGGACGTGACGGGACTCTTCACGAACAATCTGGCGTCGTATGGCGTCCTCGACCAAGGAACCGAACCCACGTCTGTGGCCTACTGGTCGATCAATGAAGAGGTGTTCTCAGGCAGCGGTGGAACCGTTGTCGATTCCGGTACTTCCCCGGCCACCAGCACCGCGACGGGTCGCGCCGCTTTTGGACTGACCGAATACACGGTCCAAGTGACAGGACTGAGCATCACGCTGACGTCTGGTTCATACTGGATGAGCGTGGTTCCCATATGTACGAATACCGCCGATCCTTACTGTAGCGGCATTTTCTTTGAGACTGACGTCGAATACATTAACACCACGCCCACAAACGCCTTCGGCCCGCCGGAGCCTGTGGATGCCTCGTTCTTCGACTCCCCTGTCTTTGGCTTGTCTTTCGATCCCACCAACGGTTCGTTGGGCGCCTGCGGCGGCTCCGGCTGCGACGCCTTCTCGGCGGGCGTGCTTGGAACAAGTGGTAAACAACACCACCATTGATTTTCAGTTGATCGAGATTCGAGCGCTTAGAGTGTGAAAAAGGGAGGCTCGACGTTTCTGGCCGTCGGACCTCCCCTTTTGCCTTTCTTATGGGCTGCGTCCCCCCCGGGGTAACCTTTGATCGCGGTCCTGCCCGTGCAAACCGGACCTGACGTGTCCTCAGCCTTGTAGACAACACCCATCCCGCCGCCGCCCAGCTTCTCGACGATGCGTAGTGCGAGATGGTCTGCCCGATCATTGAAGAAGAGAAGAAGGCCACATGCAGGGCGGGCAAAGCTGAGTTTTAACCTTTTAACCCGCCACCCAATCGACTCGTATGAAGCGCCAGCAGATCAGAGCACACCCCAGGGACAAGAATGCCTCATGAATGTCCGCCCGCTTTTCGTAGCGCACCCGCAGTCGCCGGAACTGGTTCAGCCCAGCGAAGGTCCGTTCGACCACCCATCGCCATCGCCCCAGTCCGCTGCCATGTTCCGTGTTGCGCTTCGCGAGCCAAGGCACCATGCGGCGGGCACGCAGACCTTGACGGATTGACTCAGCGTCATAACCACGGTCGCCCCATACGCACTCGGGACGATGGCGCGGTCGTCCTCGCTCTCCCTGCAAGCTTGGGATGGCGTCAACCAGCGCGAGGGCTTGCTGCGAGTCGTTACG
>PLEA01000345.1 GCA_003136335.1 Acidobacteriaceae bacterium
AAAGCAGGCAAAGCCGCGTAGTTGCGAGGAAATCAGAGGAGTAGTCTCGGATGAGCCGAACAACGTATACTCGCGACATACTCTGATCTCGCTTCGGAGGCGGTGCTCAAGCAGCGTCTCTATTCAGCCGCCAGACCGAGTTTTTCAGCAGCCTGCTTAGGATCCGATCTCTTTCGTCAGATACACCTTCCCGCGCGACACTTTGTGTTGCAAAGTAGCGGCCAGATGATCGATGTCGGTAGCGGCAATGTTCACTGACATCGTTTCCAGCAACGGAGTTCGGCTGCTGCCCACCGCGTCGCGGCGCACCTGAATCAGTAGGCCCTGCACGACATTCGGATCATATTTCTCAGGCGCCAATCGCACCAGATCGCTGAGGGCGCTGCCTACCGAGAGCGGAGCGCGATAGGGGCGTGCGCTGGTCATCGCATCAAAAGAGTCGGCGAGACCGACAATGCGCACGGGCATGGGCAACTCATCTTGCGCGAGCCTGTCGGGATAACCGGAGCCGTCGCTGCGCTCGTGGTGCCAGCGGACAATCTCGGGAATCTTGGGCCAGGGGAATTGCACGCTGCTGACGATCTGGTGGCCGACGACCGTGTGGTCTGCCATCTCACGAAACTCTTCAGGATCGAGCGCTCCGGCCTTGCCGAACAGGCGGCGATCCACGGCAACTTTTCCGATGTCGTGCAAATACCCCGCGCTGCGCAGCGCTGCTACCTCGCCCGGTTCCATGCCGATGGCCTCGCCGATGGCTGCGGCATAACGCCCTACGCGTAGAGAATGTCCGTGAATGTTGACGTGCTTCACGTCGATGGCGGTGGCAAAGGCTTCAAGCGCGTTGTCGTAGAAACCGTGCAGCGACGCCATCAGACGCAGATTTTCAGAAACGCGTTGCGCAATGGATTGCGTCAGAGCATGATTCTGCACGGCCAGCGCGACGTAACTGCACAGCAGTCCCAGCGCGTCGAGTTCGCTGTCTTCGTAAAGCGCATCGCCGGGGCGGCGCCCCAGGGCGACCACTCCCGCCAGCCGTCCTCCAGCTTTTAAAGGGGCCACGCATTTGAACAGTTCCGGTGCGACGTTGCCGTTGGAACTCAGGAACTCCGAATAGGTTGAAGAATTGAGCACAATGGGACCACGCGCCGCCGTCAGCGCATGCACGTGTTTGGGAAGGAGAGGAATGAAGGCGGGATCGGGCATCAGCGCGAATCCCAGCGCCGCCGCGGAGGTCAGCAAGGCAGGCTTGTCATGGAACAGGAGGAGCACACCTTCGCGCGCGCCCGCCGCTTCCATGATGGCAGACAGCATGAGGCGCGAAGTCTCCGAGAAGTCGCGCTCCGCCGTGAGCGCGGGCCCGAGCTCGGAAAGCGCCTCAACCGTATGCAACAGCCGCCGTAAATTGTTTGTCTGAATCGCCACTGACGAAGTGGGAGCCAGATCGCAGAGCAAGATCAGCGTAACATGCAGGAAATACCCAAAGCGATAGCGCGTGTTGGTTAGTTTGATGCGGTAGCGAGGACATCGAAAGCCTACGGACTGCACGTTCATTGGAAAAACTGTTACAGCGTTAAAAGCTCAACCACAGAGGGCACAGAGTCCCACAGAGGTTTTTTATTACCCCGTGTTCAACCTGTGTCCTCTGCGGTTAAGATCTAGAAGTGGTCTCGCAGCTCCGCGAAGCGGCCTACGATGAGCAGTTTCTGGGGCGGAGGAGCCGGGTTGACCTCCTCGTGCTCCAGTATCCACGTGTTGCCGTGAGGCACGAAGACCGCATGCAGCCCGGCAGCTAACGCGGGATTGATGTCGGACTTCGGGCTGTTGCCTACCATCCACGTCGCAGCGAGATCGAGCTCATGTTTTTCCACCACGCGTGCGTAGGCTGCCGGGTCCTTCTCGGCCACGATTTCGACGGCGGCGAAATATTTCTTCAGGTCTGAGCGCTCGACTTTTCCCGTCTGCTCCGCGAGCGCTCCCTTGGTCATCAGGATCAGATGATGGTGCTTCGACAAATACTGCAGAGTTTCGGGTACTTCGGGCAAATTCTCGAGGGGCTGATCTGCAATGGAGTGGGCAAAGCTGTGGATCTGGGCGTGCAACTCAGGCGTGACCGGTTCGACGCTCAAGCGCTCAAAGGTATCGACCAGGGCATGAGCGAAGCTGTGCAGTCCGTAGCCGTGTTTCAAGATGCATTCGCGCTCCACATCATTGATCACTTCGCGCACCTGCTCGGCAGAAAACTCGTGATGATTCAGAAACGAAATAAATCGAGTGATAGCCCGCTCGAAGTAGATGTTGTTTTCCCAGAGCGTGTCGTCGGCGTCGATGAGGAGGGTTTGGGGGGGCAAGCTCTTGGCTCTTGGCTTTTGGCTCACGTCGCGGCGTAGCCGATCAATTGTGGATTTCTATAAGGATCGGCCAAAAGTCTAACCGAAATCAACGGGGGCGAGGCTACAAGCCAAGAGCCAAGAGCCTTCTACCCCACCCAATCCACGCGCGCTTCCGGCCCGATGATCCCCGCCTTGTGGCCCATATCGAGCAGGCGGCGAACCGCTTCGCGGCCGTCGGGGCCGTAGTCGAGGGTGCGCTCGTTCACGTACATGCCGATGAACTTGTCCGCCGATTGCGTGTCGAGGTCACGGGCAAACTGCATGGCATAAGAGAGCGCTTCCTCGCGGTGGTCGAGTGCGTACAGGATGCTCTCGCGCAATGCAGTGGAGACCGCCGATATCAGTTCGGGGCCAAGGGCGCGGCGAATCGCGTTGCCTCCCAGGGGCAAAGGCAGACCGGTCACCTTCTGCCACCACCTTCCGAGATCCACAATGCGGTGCAGGCCCGACTTGTCGTAGGTTAACTGTCCTTCGTGAATGATCAACCCAGCTTCGTATTTTCCTTCTAACACCTGCGGGATGATCTGGTCGAACGGAACGACCTCGGTTTCCACCCCGGGCGCAAACAGTTGCAGCGCGAGGTAAGCGGTGGTGAGCATGCCCGGCACGGCAATCCGCTTGGTCTTGATTTCGCTCGCGGTAAAAGCACGCGGCGAGACGATCATCGGCCCGTAGCCCTC
>PLEA01000300.1:0-5315 GCA_003136335.1 Acidobacteriaceae bacterium
AGCGGCGCCCAATATATGGACATTGCCGCCCAGCTCGAAATCCACGCCAAGCAGGAGCTTGATCATGCCCTGATCCTCTCGCGGCAGATCGACTATCTCGGCAAAATGCCAGCGGTCACTCCCAATCCGGTACGCACATCGAAAAATCCGAAAGATATGCTCCGGTACGACCTCGATAATGAAAACGACACCATTCGCAATTACCGCGATCGCATCCGGCAATGTGAAACGCTTGGAGAATACGCGATGGCAGAACAGATTCGCCAGATCCTCATGCAGGAGCAGGACCATCAAATCGATTTAGCCACTGCCCTCGGCGAAGCAGTTCCAGACCTTAGCGGTGGTCCCAAAGGGCGTACCCTGCACAAACGTCGCTAACGCCGCTCGCATTACCCAATGGAGCGGTCCGTGAAAATTGAATACCGCAGTGGTGGAAACATTGGCAGGAAGGCCGGCGCATAGCTCCCCCACAGAGCGATCCGGAGGCGCACGCCGCATTACAATTCGGATATGTCACAACAACGGCTGAGGCGATGACGTATGGCACAAGGAGAAGGCACTCCAAAACTCGATTTCAGGAATGGATTCCCGATGGGCGATCTTCCCGATGGTAGGATGGTCCTGGGGCAGGCTGATGGCGAGGACGTGATCCTGGTGCGCCGTGGCGGTGACCTTTTCGCGATAGGCGCGCAATGTACTCACTACCATGGTCCGCTCGCCGACGGTCTGCTCGTTGGTGAAGAAGTGCGCTGTCCGTGGCACCATGCATGTTTTAGCCTTCGAACCGGGGAAGCACTACGTGCGCCGGCGCTGGATCCGGTCACCTGCTGGCGAGTCGAAAGGGTAAGCGACAGAGTGTTCGTCCGGGAGAAGTGCGCCCAGCCCGTCCCAAAATTCGCTATCGGTCCAAGGAATTCGAAGAGTCTGCCTACCTCAGTTGTAATTGTGGGAGGAGGTGGAGCCGGGTTAGCAGCGGCAGACATGCTCCGTCGTGAAGGATACGACGGCGCCGTGACGATGATTAGCGCGGACGACTCGGCGCCCTATGACCGGCCGAATCTCTCCAAGGATTTCCTCGCGGGCACGGCGCCAGACGATTGGATTCCACTGCGATCCGCGAAGTATTACCTCGACCGGCGGATTGACCTCGTTCTCGGTTCGCGCGTGTCATCGCTTGACGTCCGGCAGCGGAGCGTCCAGTTGGAGAACGGGAAGACGTATGGGTTTGGAGCGCTCCTGATAGCAACGGGCGCTGAGCCTGTCAGATTGCGGATCGAGGGGGCCACGGATGCCCAGATTCATTACCTGAGCACGTTCGCTGACAGTAGAGCAATTGTTGCCAAAGCTACATCTGCCAAGCGTGTCGTCGTCGTCGGTGCGAGCTTCATTGGCCTTGAGGTTGCAGCATCATTGCGCGCACGCGGGATCGACGTACATGTGGTGGCGCCTGAGAGTCAACCACTCGAACGGGTGATGGGGAAAGACGTCGGTCTTTTCATAAGGGGACTTCACGAAGCCCACGGTGTGCTATTTCATTTGGGCGAGACAGTCAGTCACATCGACGGACGCGTTGTCACCTTGAGCAGCGGGACGATCCTCGATGCCGATTTAGTGGTTCTGGGTGTGGGTGTGCAACCGGCGGTGGCGCTGGCCGAGCGCGCTGGCCTGATAATTGATCGCGGTATCTCAGTCAATCAGTACCTCGAAACAAGCGCGCCTGGAGTTTTCGCTGCGGGCGATGTCGCAAGGTGGCCCGATCCGCACTCCGGCGACCGGATTCGCGTTGAACATTGGGTGGTTGCCGAGCGTCAAGGGCAAGTAGCGGCGAAGAACATCTTGGGCCGGCAGGAGCCATTCACCGCAGTACCATTCTTTTGGAGCCAGCACTACGATGTCGCTATTAACTACGTCGGTCACGCTGAGAAATGGGATGCTGTCGAGTTCGACGGCAATCTCGACGCGCGAGACTGCGCTGTGACCTACAAGTGGCTTGACCGCACTCTGGCCGTAGCAACGATCTCGCGCGATTCACGAAGTCTCCAGGTGGAATTGGCAATGGAATCCGAGTAGGCAGAAGTGGCCATGAATCCTTCGAGTTTGTGGCGACCGCTGCGAGTACCAATCTTTCGAAATCTGTTGGCTGCAGATGTCATTTCAGACATCGGCGCCTTCATGCAGAGCACTGGCGCTGCGTGGTTGATGGTATCGCTCAATGCGGGTCCGATGTATGTCGCTCTCACGCAAACAGCTTCGTCACTCCCGTTCTTTCTGCTTGCCCTTCCCGCGGGTTCTGCTGGGGATATCGTCGATCGCCGCAAACTGATTCTCTTCACTAAAGCCTGGATGGTCTGCGTTGCCATCGCACTGGCCATCCTGACTATTGCTGGTCTGATGTCGCCTTGGCTCCTGCTTGCGCTAACTAACGTTCGCCCTCTCGGCTGGAGATGCTTTTGAAACACCAACATGGCGCGCGGTTCTTCCCGAGCTAGTGGCAAGAGAGGACCTGGAGGCGGCTTCGGCGCTCAACGGGATCGAATTCAACCTCGCTCGGGCAGTTGGTCCTGCACTGGCCGGCGTCCTTATTGCCACCGCTGGGGTCGCCGCGGCATTTGTCGCGAATGTAGTGTCTTTCTTCGGAGTCATCCTGGTCGTTGCGCGATGGAAACGGCCCATTCGAAAACGGACTGCGCCACCGGAGACCCTGGGAGGAGCAACGGTAGCTGCGATCCGTTACATTCGCCACTCACCCAAGATTCGAGCCCTGTTGCTTCGGACGGGAGTAGCGATGTTCTTTGGCAGCGCGCTGTTTGCGCTATTGCCCGCGGTTGCTCGCAGCGTCAGCAATAGCGCGATAGGGTACGGGGTCCTCCTCGGGTCATTCGGGGCGGGCGGGGTTCTCGGCGCTTTGATATTGCAGCCCGCCCGATCTCGATGGTCGACCGAAACCGTGGTGTCGGGCGGCGTCGCAATCGTGGGGGCCGTGATTGTGACAACAAGTGTCTTGCATCAGCTAAGCACGCTCGGCCCAGTGATGCTGATAGGAGGTGGAGCATGGATCGTTTTCGTTTCTCTCATCAGCGCACTGGTCCAGAATCTTGCGCCCGACTGGGTGCGGGCCCGAGTCCAAGCCACTTTCCTTCTGGTCTTTCAGGGAAGCGTGGCTCTTGGAAGTGCAGCTTGGGGTGCGGTTGCACAAAGAGCGGGAATTCCGACGGCACTTATGTGCGCTGGCTTTGGGACCATCGCTACCGCCTTGCTCGCGCTATTCGCGAAGCTTCCTGACGCGACGTCAGATCTAAGCCCGTGGAATCATTGGCGGATGCCTGTAGTGGTCAAGGAGGTTGGACCGGAGCTTGAGCGCGGGCCGGTACTGGTCACCGTGGAATACGTGGTTTCCGGTCAGCATACAGCGGAATTTGTAGAGGCAATCCATCAATATGAACGCGTGCGACGCCGCGATGGTGCATCGCGCTGGGGAATCTTTCACGATACTGAAGTCGCAGATCGATATTTGGAGATATTCCTGGTTGATTCGTGGGCGGAACATTTACGTCAGCATGAGCGGCTGACGCAAGCGGACCGCAAGCTGGAGCAACGCTTACGCAGCTACGTGATCACCGAACCAAGTGTGCGTCACCTTATCTATGCAATGAATGGAGATAGCGGCGATGCCGATGTTTCGCTGCCATAGTTACCATCGGAGCACCGCAACCGACTTCAGCGAGGAGTTGCAACTCACGCATTGCTTAGGCCTCCTATTGGTGTCTTCTCTGTGCACCCGGAGTATGCGCGCGGCTCAGCTTTGAAAGCAGGGATTTGCCGGTGGTAGACTGCGCCTATGGCCGCTAAAAAGAAAACGAAAACGAAGCACACAAAGCTGAGGAAAACTGCCGCGAAGAACGGGAGACTGGTCAAGAAGACGGCACTGGCCAAGAAAAAGCCCTCTTTGAAAAAAGCGGCGGTTAAAACGAAGGCCCCCGGCGAGAAGAAAGGTGGTGCGAAGACTCCGGGTGCCGCCAGTAAGAGGGCTCCGAGGGGAAATCAGAGCTTGGATGCGGAAGCATTTACACCCCAAGGATCAAGGGCGCGGTTGGCGGGGCAATCGGGAGATGTGCAGGGATTATCGAACGTCGAAGGTGCGGATTCGGAGAGTGTCGATGAATTAATCGAGGAAGGAAACGCGTTCGAGGCTGATGTCGTGGCTGGTGTGGAAAGCGCTGGGAACACTGACGAGAAGGAAGTCCGCACGCATGAGGTGCCGGAGGACGATGTTCCCGGCGAATATCTGGACAAAGAGTAAACGCGGACTGTCCGGCTGACTAGGATGCCTGGAGCGAACTGGACGACTGACTATGAATCAGTCGAAAACCACAGCTTTCCTGGCGTTCTTGGGCATCCGGTATGCCAGTGCTGTGCCAGATTTCAGGGGTTGTAAGCCGTCAAGATCAGCCAGTCGCGGCAGATTCCACACTCGCTAAGATTTCGAACTGTCACTGGGATGTCAACTGCTGATCCGTCGTCTTCAGGGCTTACGGCCGAGACCGAGCAACTGATTCAGAATCAGTTGCTCGATCGGGACGTAATGGAACTGATTAGGCTAATCAAGAGGATACCTCTTCTCAAGAGAAGTGTGTGGACGGAGCGTCGCTGTGGCTCCGCTCCAGAAAACTTGGGGCACAATGAAGCCGACTGGCGAATGCTGATCACAAAACTGACGAGCTCTGTGGGAACCCGCGGGATGCTTGTTACGCTTCGTGCGCCAGTTCAGCGCAGAATCGATATCTTCCATCGCGTTTTCACTTGGGTATGAGTCGGAAAGCGCATTCGGTAATGCGTTCAAGCGAGTGATGGGAAAAGCACCCAAGCGCTTTCAACGCGAAGCCTATGGCGAAAATGCCAGCTGAACAACCACCTCATGCCGCCCGCCAGGACGCAGCGTTGCCCCACGTCTGTTGCGAACGTGCAACAAAAGTGCAGGCGCATCATCCAATAGAAGACCGGATATCAGGAGCCGGAACAATGCAGATCGGCATCGACAGCTTCGCCGCAGCCATCTCTGATCCGGCCACCGGCCTCACGCTCAGCCCCGTCGAGCGCATGCAGCATCTGCTGGAGGAAATCGAACTCGCCGATCAAGTCGGCCTGGACGTTTTCGGTATCGGAGAACATCACCGCGCCGAGTTCCTCGACTCCGCCCCGGCAGTGATCCTGGCCGCGGCGGCCGCGCGGACCAAGAACATTCGCCTCACCAGCGCTGTCACCGTTCTCAGCGCCGCCGATCCGGTACGCGTCTTCCAGGAATTCGCCACGCTCGA
>PLEA01000300.1:5350-6422 GCA_003136335.1 Acidobacteriaceae bacterium
TGCAGGATCCGCTGCCCATATGGGTCGGCGTCGGCGGCACGCCCGCCTCCTTCGTCCGCGCCGGCATGCTCGGGCTGCCGCTCATGGTCGCCATCATCGGTGGAGAAGCCAAGCGATTCCGCCCTCTCATCGATAGCTACCGCGAGGCTGGCCGCTGCGCCGGGCACCCCGCCGAGAAGCTATCCGTGGGACTTCACGCTATCGGCTTTCTGGCCGACACCACCCAGCAAGCTGCCGACGACTTTTATCCGGGGTACGCGCACACATTCACCGAGATCGGCAAGGAACGCGGCTGGCCGCCGACCACCCGGGCGCAGTTCGACGCCGTACGCGGGCCCACCGGCGCGCTGCTCATCGGCGACGCCGAAACTGTGGCGGAAAAAATACTGTATGACAATGAAGTTCTCGGCGGCATTTCGCGCATCACGTTCCAGATGGGCGTCTCCACGGTTCCGCATCCGAAGATGCTGCGTGCGATCGAGATCCTAGGCACGCGTGTCGCGCCCATGGTTCGCAAAGAACTCGCCGCCGCGAGTCGCGCGCGAGAAGTAGCTTCGAGAAGATAGCTTAACTTTTAATCTCAGCCGGCAGTTGCCCCTCACGGAAGCGATTCGGCGTAAACGTACATAAGTAATATCAGTCAATAATCTGGTCAGTCATCTCGCCGACCGAAACCGGTAGGGCCGCATTGAGCATGGGCAGTGCAGTCAGGACGGCGATCCTTAAGGTTTTGGATTGGAAGACCGCTTATGGGTGCTGATGGTCGTGCCTTCGGTGGAGTTCTTTCAGCTGATCGAAACAAGGGAGCACACTGTCTGATGGGGCCCATGTGAGAGCGGGATGAACGGCCTCAGGTACGGTCGCTAGTTCTCCAAGGGACTGATTTTCCGTACCAGCAGTTTTTTCTCAAGGATGCTACGATTTCCCGATCGATGTCCGTGGAGAACAGCTGGGCGGCGCGCCAGGGTTCGGGCGCGGCTTGGAGAAACATCTTGGTTGAAGCGGCAAAAAGTCTGTTCCTGATTCTCAGTGCGCTGTTCCCGATCGTTGACCCGCTGGGGGGAAGCCCGAT
>PLEA01000270.1 GCA_003136335.1 Acidobacteriaceae bacterium
ATCGCCATTTCACTCAATGACCTAGGTACTTCGTAAGAACGAATCTTCAAGGGAGATACTCACCCCACCCACTTCCAATCCAGCCTGACTTTTTCAACAGCCACGCCTATTAACAACAGTTACTTCCGGTTTGCTCGTCGTTCGGGAGGAATCTCAGCGATTGTCAGCGTCAGACTTCCCAGAAGAAGACTTCGGGACAACGTCGTCGGAGTCTGCGTGAAAACGTAACTTCCAGTTGGCCCGTCATACATTTCCTACTTGCATGATGTCCTTGATGGACCTGTGTCGCCCCGCCTAATACCCCCAGATTCTGACTCGAAGGATTCGGCTACGGCGCTCTAACGTTATAATCCCTCTCGAAGTCAATCCCAGCGACGGCAAGAACGCGCAAACGAAGCCGCATTAAAATTCGAAGAACCGCAATAGGAGAAATTCAGATGAAGAGTTCGGGTCGGCGGTCGGCTGTGTTGCTGATTCTGTTTTGTCTACCGTTATGTGCGCAGGAAGAACAGAAAACGCCGGTCAAATATCAAGAGCCACCGAAGGCAATTATCGAACTGGTGGACGTACGGCCGACGCCGAACGTGGTGGTTTCTCCTGGCGATGGGCCGGGCGGCCAATGGCTGCTGATCGAGGCGATTTCAGGGTTGCCCTTAATCTCCGATCTGGCTCAGCCCGAATTGCGTCTGGCGGGGCTGCGCTTCAATCCCAGAACGAACGGACCGAGCCGCGGGCGCTACGTGACAGCTTTGAGTTTGAAGGCCCTGCCGGACGGCATCGAGAAGCCGGTTGCGGGGCTGCCCGCGCAAGCGAAGATCCGCTTCGTGGGTTGGGCACCGGATGCTCGCCACGTTTTTTTTGTGAACGTCAGTGATGCGACGGCGGACTCGGGGTTGAGCCTGTGGATCGTGGATGTGGAATCGGCGCAAGCGCGGCGCGTCCCAGGCGTGGCGTTGAACGGGATTTTCGGCCAGCCGTGTGAATGGCTGGGGGACAGCCAAGGTCTGATTTGTAAGGCGGTGCCGAAGGGAAGAGGATTAGCACCAGTTCGTAGCGAGGTGCCGACAGGGCCCATAATCCAGGAGAATCTCGGGCAGGTCACGCCTGGGCCGACATATGAAGACTTGCTGAAAAATCCTGCGGACGAGGCGATTTTCGACTATTTCGCAACGTCGCAGGTCGTGGTCGTTGGACTCGACGGCAGGATCAAAACGGTGGGGAAGTTAGGCGTAATTGAAAGCGCATCGGCTTCTCCCGACGGGCGCTATGCCCTGCTGGACGAGCGCCATCATCCGTATTCCTACCTGCTGCCTTTCGAGAAGTTTGCGGAACGAATCTCCGTGGTCGACCTGAGGAGGGGGAATATCAAGCAACTGGCCGACAAGCCGCTCGAAGACACAGTCCCGAACGTCCACGATGCAGTGGCAACCGGACCCCGCGAATTCGAATTCCGAAGCGATACGCCCTCCACGGTTTTCTGGGTGGAAGCGGCCGATGGCGGAAATCCGAAGGTGGAAGCGCCAGTTCGCGACAGGCTATTCACGTGGGATGCACCGTTCGAGGGGGTGCCGCGAAAGCTGGCCGAAATTCCTTTGCGCTTCGGAAACGTAGCCTGGGGAAGCGGCCGGGTTGCGATTGTGGAGGAGCAACGGTGGAAGGATCGCAAGCGCATCATGTTGGCGGTGTCGCCGGCGGCTCCGGGTTCGGAGGTGAAGTTGTTCGAAGGGTCTTTTGAGGATCGCTATCATGATCCTGGCCGGCCGTTTGTAGTGATGAACGAATCGGGGAAACCTGTTATGCGGACGACACCGGATGGGAGTGGTGTTTACCTCCAGGCCCAAGGCGCGTCCCCTGAAGGCGATCAACCATTTGTTTCACTAATGAGCTTGGCGAATGGAGAAACGAAACGGCTGTGGCAATCGGCGGCGCCGTTTCTTGAATCCGCTTTGGCGGTTTTAGACGCGGAGGCGCCCACAATTCTGATTCGACGAGAGTCGCCGGAGGTGAGTCCGAACTACTACCTCAAGAATCTTGCCAGGAATACTCTTGAGCAGGTCACACGATTTTCCAATCCGTATGGCAATGCAGCGCTGCCGAAAAAGCAGGTTCTCAAATACAAACGCGCCGACGGAGTTGACTTGAGTGCGAATCTTTATCTTCCACCAAGCTACAAAACCGGAGACGGTCCACTGCCGACTTTGATGGAAGCGTACCCCACGGAGTACAAAACGAAGGCGGCGGCCGGACAGATGCGCGGGTCTCCATACGAGTTTCCGTTTTTGTCCTGGGGATCTCCCGTTCCGTTTACGACGCAGGGTTACGCGGTCTTGGAGAATGCGACGATTCCTATCGTGGGCGAAGGACAATCAGAACCGAACGACACCTACGTGGAACAACTGGTGGCCAGCGCGCAAGCTGCGATCGACGAAGGCGCGCGGCTGGGCGTGGTGGATCGAAATCGGGTTGCAGTGATGGGCCACTCTTATGGAGCATTCATGACCGCCAACCTGCTGGCGCACAGCGATCTATTCAAGGCCGGCATCGCGCGCAGCGGAGCCTACAACCGCACGTTGACGCCGTTCGGATTTCAAAATGAAGACCGTACATATTGGCAGGCGCCGGAAATCTATTACAAAATGTCCCCGTTTTCTTATGCGGACAAGATCAAAACGCCGATTTTGCTAATCCATGGCGAAGCGGACAACAACCAAGGCACATTCCCGATCCAGAGCGAACGTCTTTTTAGCGCCATCAAAGGCCAGGGCGGCACGGTCCGCTTTGTGTTGCTGCCCCTGGAGGCGCATGGATACGCGGCGCGGGAGTCGGTTCTTCACATGTACTGGGAGATGAACAACTGGCTGAACACCTACGTGAAGAATCCGCAGTCGGCCACAGGCAGTGCGAAACCATGAAATTGTAGTTCAACGACCAGTCCAATGGGTTTCCGTCTACACACTACATTATTGACGGTAATCACATGGTCAAACAGGAGATCCCCGCGGCCATACGAGTCCTCAGTCAACCCTATCAACAACACGACGGTGGGCATTCTTCAAGTTGATGGGTTTGCATGATCGGGCTCTCAGGACCCGCTATAGATTCCAACTCCCGGATTGTCGGCAGACAGGAAACTATCCAGAAACGGGCTTCAGGGAGATGTCGTATCTGAATGTCAGCAAGGGGGGCAGATCTCCTCGAAGCCGACTTCGGGACAATCTTCGGGGAGGCGGACTCGCCGATCGGCTGTTACTCAGGATTACTTAGTCGCGGTAGGGACGATCATCTGCTGATCGCCCCCCGCCGGGACCTTCTCCAAGATGCCCGAGCCCGGCCTGCTTGGCGGGTTCTTGCCGATGGGATACGGCGGGATCGCCATGCTGACCGACTATATCAGCCCCGAACAGCATGCCGTCGCCTGCCGAAACCAGGACACCGTGTATGGCCCCGGCTACATGTCGTTGGACAAAGAGCCTTTTGTTTTTCAGGTCCCGGAGTTCGGCGATCGCTTCTGGGTGGTTCCGCTGTATGACGCGCGCCGACGAGATCTCCGAGATCGGCAAGCAATACGAAACCAAACCTGGCTTTTATGGGGACACGGCTAATCTAAGTCGTTGTTTTTGCTGTCCTGCCATTTTCAGGTTATGCGTCAACCCACAAAGTGTGGGTGAACGTTTGAAATGAACCAGGTGTTCGTTTAAGTGAACCTGCGGACCCCATGAGGTGGAACTCAATGTCTGACATTGTGGGATGAGCAGTAAGATTAGATGCTGGTCGCAGTCGCCAGTTGCTACCTTCCTCTCGCTACGAGTAGCGTCATATCATCCGCCTGTTCGCCAAAGCTGAACTGCTGCACCTCGCTGAGAATGCCATCCAAGACTTCGCCCGCAGATTGCCGCTGCTGCTTGCGAATCGCCGCAATCAAACGCTCTTCGCCGAACTCTTCGCTGTCGCCGTCCTCGCCTTCTCCCGCCTCGGAAATGCCGTCGGTATAAACCACCAAAACGTCGCCGGGAGCGAGTTTACAATCCACGACTTCGCAGTCCCATTCCTCAAACAACCCCAATACCGTCGCAGTCGCCCCGAGTCGCTCGACGTTGCCATTCGCTCGCATAAGAACCGGAGGATTATGCCCGCAGTTCACATAACGCAAGCGTCGGATCTCATCGTCGTAGACCGCGAAGAACATCGTCGCGTAATGGCTGGTCTCGGTGTTCTTGTAGAAGAGTCGATTCACCGAACGCAGCAGGTGAGGTACATCTTCCAGCGCCAGTGCATATTGGCCGCGCAGGTTGGCCTGAAGATTGGCCATCAGCAGCGCTGCTGACATTCCTTTTCCCGAGATGTCCGCCAGAACCAGTCCCAGACGGCCAGAACCAAGATCGAGGAAGTCGTAGTAGTCGCCGCCGACGGCGTGCGTCTGAATGCATTTACCGGCGCAGTCCAGCGTCTTCAGCGAAGGCGCCTGCTGCGGCAAGAGCCGGCTTTGCACTTGGCGCGCGATCTGCATTTCCTGCTCGCTGCGACGCTCTGCCTCCATGGTTTGGGCCATCTTCTCCGCCAGCGTGATGCTGCGCATGGCAATGCCTGCTTGGCTGGCGACCGACGCGAGCAAACGCTTGTCCATCGCGGAATATGACTCTTCCGAGAGACGCGGTCCGAGCACAGCTAGCCCTTGCAATTGCCCATTGCTGGAACCGCGGATCGGTACCAGACATTCCGGATCCAGCGGCGCTAGCTGGGTTCCATACATTTCCTCCGGCATCAGCTCCAGCGGCCCGCCGCGTTCCGCCAAGTCCGCAATTTCGGGCGACGAATTGGAGAGCGTCATCGCTTCCGGCGGCGGATTTCCGGCGTACGCGACGAGCGGCCCATTGCTGGCTTCCAGGTAAACGAACATCGAACGCGGATGCAATGCCTCCCCGATGTTCTGCTGGAGAAGCTCTGCCAGCCCTTCGCGGCTGCTGACGTTCAGGGTGTTCGCGGCAAGGTTCTCCAGTATTTGCTGCGCGTCGTAGGAACTGCGGAAGAATGCGCGGTCGAGCCGCGTGCGCACGCGACGATGAACTTGTGTCGCGCCAGAGATCAGCAACACGCCGAAGGCTGCGCCCACGGGTATCGCTGCCCTCGATCCGGCGGAGAAGTGGCGCGAGAACGCCTGCCCGAACCAGAACGTCAGACCCACCGAAACCGCAAGAATCAGGAAGACGAATCCGCGCTCGACGACAAAATATCTTGCGCTCCGTTTCAGCAGTACCGGAACGTCCATTACACGATGCTTCACCACCGCGTAGGCGAAGGAGAGGGGAAACAGAAAAAGCAGGAACACACACACGAAAGTAAGCCAGAAGGGAACGATGTAGTGAAGGCTGTCCTCGGCCGCCCGCATGGCTACGACCGGAGTGACTCCCACTGCAGTGCCCCAGAGAATCACCTTGAGTTTGCGGCGGTCAGCGGCGTTGGAAGCGCTCAACACATTCAACACCAGCGAGAACACGCCGAGCAAAAGGGCTCCGTAACCAGTGATCATATTCGCGTTCCGCGCGATCCGATACGGCATAACTGCAGCAATAAAGGGCAATGTCTCGGAGTCGCCGTGCCGATAACCTCCGAGGCCTAAGCAGAGGCCAATCACAGGCAGCACCCACTTCAGCCAGGGGACTTTGCGGTCAATCGGGGAGCGCGTGGGGAACACCGCGAAGAAGAAGTAGAACAGTCCGGGAAGTATGCTGTTCGCGACGGTACGGTAGGCGAGGAGGCAGGAGCGAAGATTGCGTGGCGCGGTAGCAAATTCGTTTGGCATGGGCGCAGCCGTGATGAAGGTCGCAAATACCAGCGCCAGCAGCCATGCATTGCGATCTTCCACGCGCAGAAACAGCACCGCCAATCCCACGATAAGGAACGCGAGAGGATATGATTCCTGGGCCTCCGCCGCGACGGAGCGTGCGAGGCTCTTGGTGTCGCCAGCGCCTTGTTTGGCGCGAAACCAAGGCGTGAAGACCAAGGGCTGTGATTGTCCTGGCCGCCACACGGTCAGGGTCACTGTGTCTCCGGGTTGTGACCTCAGCCACGTGCGATTCTCCAATCCGTTCCACGCCGATGCGGAATCTGCGCTGCTTCCGTTAATCGCGACGATGAGGTCCTTCATCTTCAATCTCGCCTTTTCTGCTGGGCTGTTCGGGTGCACGTCGTCAATCTCAACCCCGGCGGAAGAGTAGAATGCGTCGATCCCGATTTCGACCTGCGTTACCTGCAGTGGACGGCGAACGTAGTACATCCACGCTGCGCTGTAGAGAATGGTCAGCGCCGCGAGCAGGACCGCCGCGGCATACTGCAGCGGCCGGTAATTGCGACCGCGCGTTGCGGTCAATGCTTCGCGGCTTTGGGTTGCGGTGCTCATAGTTGCGCCGAAAACTAAGCACAGTGTAGTTCAATCGCAGATGCGCATTTAGCACCTAGCCGTTGACTCCTCGCAAACAGAAGAGGGCGGTGGTTGTCAATTCGGAAAATTACGAGTTGTGGCTCGATCCGGGATGCAGGGATTCCGGAGCATTGTCGGCCAGGAGTTGCCCACACGCCAAGCCTGGACTCTCGCCAGAGAGCCAATTTTCCCACATGAGGCAGCATCTCAACCGCCGAAATTTGGCCCACTACCTCAGCAACGGCCAGAACCCACCTGACCGGACGTCCCAGTGTAGGACTGCCAGGGCCAATGCCCCGCAAAAGCCAAACTCTGATTTGCTCCCGAGCGACGGACTATCCGGAAGTTGGCTCTCAGTTGACGAGAACAGGGCTTCCCATGAATTGGCTGCCTGTCGTCAAGAAAGAGGACTTCCGGAAGGCCGATCACTGATTGTGGATGTGTGGTCGAACCGGAAACTATCCACAAACGGGCTTCGCGGAGATCGCTCCCGCCGCGTCCTTTTGCGATTGATTTACGATTACCTAAGGCCCGGGGGCATTTGACAGTAAGGTCAGGGTCCCTTGACACGTTTCCCGCTTTTACTAGCTCCCGTATTTTTAAGTCTCCAAGTCTCGGCCTGAAATGGAGAAAAGAGTCATGTGCTCTTGGAAAGCGATATTCACGGCAACTCTATTGGCCTCGATGAGCGCAGCCGGCCAGCAAGCAGCGGATTCACAACCCTCCGCACAGCCGAGTAGAACCAGCGAGGCGCAGACCGGGCAACCGTCCCAGCAAGCGGCTGATACCACGCCGCCGGCAGCGGCACCGGCGGCCCCGGTACAGCAACCCGCGGCTGCGCCCGCTCCAACCACCATGGACCAGGTCGTGAACCTGTTCATTGAGCGGGAGCACGCTCTGATCAAGATGCTCTCCAACCGTACTCCCATGGTTGAGACGTACGTGCAGAGTCTAACCTCCGATCCACAACTGGGCTTGGTACCCAGCACGGATCACTATTTCCTCGGCCGGATGGATATGGGCGAAACGGCCGAGTGGAAAGATTTTCCGATTGAGGAAAATTCGCGGACGCCGAACCGCTTGACGGGCGGCTTGCAGAGGCTCTACAAGGTGCAGTATCAGCCCCTGGGCTTCTCGTCGATGGTTTATGCCGACCGCACCGACTTCGATCGGCAGCATTATGATTTTCGCTACGTGCGCCGCGAATTTCTGGGCGACGTGCGCTGCCTGGTGTTTGACGTTACCCCGAAGAAGGACGCTGGCAAAGGCCGCTTCATGGGTCACATCTGGGTGGAAGATCAGGTTTTCAATATCGTGCGCCTGAACGGAACCTACTCTCCGGCGCGGCGAAACTCGGCCTACTTCCGGATGGACAGCTGGCGCTTGAACCTGATTCCCAACTATTGGGTGCCCTCCTACATTTATAGCGAGGGAGACGTCTTAGGCGTTCATATGAAGGAATCTCTCAAGGCGCAGACTCGCATCTGGGCCTATAACGTCAAAAAGAGCAGCAAGGACGGCGAATTAACGCAGATCCGCGTGGATAGCGTGACGGACCGGAGCGCGACTGCGCAAGATGCGTCTCCGCTTCAAGCTGAGCGTTTATGGCAGCAGCAGGCGGAAGACGACGCGGTGGACGGCTTGACCAAGAGTGGATTGCTCGCTCCCACTGGCGACGTGGACCGGATTCTTCAGACGGTAGTGAATAACCTTGAGCTTACCAACAACATTGACCTGCCGGTGCGCACACGCGTGCTGCTCACTGCACCACTGGAAACTTTCAGCGTGGGCAACACCATCGTGATCAGCCGTGGGTTGGTGGACGTTTTACCAGATGAGGCCAGCTTGGCTGCGATGCTGGCGCACGAATTGGCACATATCGTTCTGGGTCACAACATTGGTAGCAAGTTTGCCTTCAGGGATGAGGCGAACCTGGCTTCGGTGCTTGCGCATGGGTTAACACACATCGTGTCCCGTCACAACCTGGGCAGTGACTATGAGTTCAACGATGACCCGACTTATCAGAACATCATATTCAAACACAGCCCCGAAGAAGAACAGGCGGCCGACAAGGAGGCGATTGAGCTGCTGAAGAACTCGCCTTACGCTCAGAAGCTTGACAATCTCGGCTTATTCCTTAAGGCATTGCAGCTGCGGGCTCCGCAACTGACAGCGCTGCTGACCACGCACCTGGGCAATCCTCTGGCGGACGGCGGAACGGTGAATCGGCTCTCCGCTTTGGCCAACCAGGGCCCGGCGCTGGACAATGCCAAACTGGATCAGATTGCGGCATTGCCGTTGGGCGGCCGCGTGAAGGTCAATCCCTGGGATGACACGGCGGAAATGTTGAAAGCGGCTTCGGTCGCCATCACTTCGGCACGCGACAAGATGCCGTTTGAGGTCACGCCTTTCTTCCCCCGGTTGACACGCTACGGTTCAGCCGCTCCGACTGCGGCTCTGACCACCGCAACAACTAAACAGTAAAGCGTATTCTCCACGGACGACCTCGCAACTCGGGATCCTGCGTATTTCTGAATTGCCATGGACTGGCTGTCGAGCGAACACGGCCCATGTTCCGTGGGCATGTGAAGCACTGCGCGGCACGAATGGGTTGGTCGGCGGTCATGGTGCCAGTCCGAGACCAAAGTACAGCTGATCTAGTTCGGTTCGAGTTCGGCGGCCCGGCGAAACTGATCAACGGCTTCACCAAATCGGCGCGCGTAATAAAATGGCCAGCCGACCTCCTCGAACGCTATCACAGAGAGAATGGGTCGAGCGACTCGGCCCCGGAAGCACGGAGACCACGGGGGCTAACAGATTGCACGGAGCGACCCCGTCCGTACAGGGCGGTGATGCAGATGTCTCATGTTTCGCACTGTTGAGAAACATGAACCTGCATTTCCCTCTGTATCTCTTCCATCTTCGGGCAGTCAAGAATGGAACTAGCAGAACTGAAATCCGCCGATTCCCGAGTGGTCGGCAACCCGGAAGTAATCCAGAAACGGGCTTCGGGCCCGGAATGATTTCCGGACTTTCCGTGATCTAGGAGCAGTTCGGCAGTTGAGAATTCAAGTCCAGAATGTCACGTTCCACAAGCCGACTTCCCAGTACTGATTCTCCGGAGCCCATCTGGATTACATCCTGATCGCCGACAAGAACTAAGCCGCTAGCGCGACGGAGGCTGCGCCCTTCGGGAATCGGAACATTTCGAAAGAGATTGAGATAGTGTGGAGCACAGAGAAAGGAGATTCCTGTGACTTGTCTACGCACGTGGGAGTCAGAACAATTGGAAGCAGCGTACACCGTTCACTGCATCCCATGCATTTTCAGAAAAAGATGCCATAACCACCTGCCTCCTCCAAAGACGAGTGCGGCAGTAATCAGGATTACAACGACGAGCGTGACAAGAGAAGATTTCTTACTCATACGTAAGTGCCTCCCGCACCGTGATTTTTGACGCCGACCACGCAGGCAGAAAACTGGCAACCGCAGACAAGCAAACCGACACGATAAGCCAAATAAACAAGCCCTGAAGTTGAAATACAAAGTCCAGTGCGCTGTTGAACATCAGCCTGACCAGAGCATCACCGACGAACTTGCTGACCGGCCAGGCGGCCAGCGCGGCAAGCGCCCAGCTCAGCACCCCAACCACTACGCCCTCTGTGACAATAATCAGCCAAACAGTCGAGGACCTGGCGCCAATCGCGCGTATCACTCCCATTTCCCGGCGGCGTTCCATCACGTTCAGGCTCATCGTGGTTGCCAGCCCCAGGCCACCAACCGCCATGATGATGCCTGATATGACAACCAGGATCACATAGATCATCAGCATGTGCTGGTCAACAGCAAAGCGGAAATCAACCTGGCTGGTGCTGCCCAGAATGCGCACGCCTTCCTGTTTCAGGCTGCGTTCAAGATTGTCCTTGACGGAGTTGATGGAGACGGTCTTGTCCAGGACCAGAAAGGCGTTTGTACGCATTCCCGGATGGCGTTGATCCATGAAGGCCTGCGGGATATAAGCGACGGGAGGAGAGAAAAAGAATTCTCGCGCAATTCCGACCACGTGCCATGAAGTCAACTCCGGTCCCATGCGGAAAGACACAATGCTCCCCACTTTCATCTGCAGGGATGTTGTGGCCAGTGACGTGTTGACTACAACGGCATCAACGTCGCCGGGCAGCAGATCACGCCCTTCTACAATCTCCAGTCTGATCATCTTTGTGCCGGAGGGCACGGCCATTACAGAAAAGCGTTCACCACCCAGCGTGTTACCTCCGTACCGGCCACCTCCAGGATGCGGCGCGAGTAGTCCCTCTGAGATAGACCAACTTTCACTTCGGACTACACCGGGTGTGTTCTTGATGGCACGTTCGATCTGCTCCGACGGGTACGCGCCCCCGAAGGCAATCTTTAAGTCGTACTTCTCGGAACCAAACCAGTGGTCAATCGTTTTGATCATTGAGGCCCGGATGTTGATGCCCGACATGAAGAAGATGCCCCCCGCGGCCAGAGTCATCAGCGTCAGCACCAATCGTGTGCGCCGCCGGAAACTATTGCGAATGGCAAGCAGGAGCGGGCGGGACCGTCCTCCTACCCCTGCGAGCATGCGGTCGAACATGCTGGAGCCGAAAGTGTTGCGCGAGACCCCAAAGTCGGCGAGGGCTTCCCGAACTGAAATCGCGCTGCCTTTCCAAACCGGGTAGGCGGCAGCCAGAAGCGGGACGACCAGGCCCACAGTGACGGCCCACAGGTAAACCCACAGAGGCACGGCAAAGCTGCCGATATCGAAATTGAGCAGAACGGCCAGAGCACGGCACAGAGCGCGGCTGCCTAAAATACCCAGGGGAAGAGCAATTGAAAGTGCGGCAATTCCCAGCAGCAGCGCCTGGCTAAAGTAAATCCGGGCTACTTGCCAGCGTGTCCCGCCAATCGCTTTCATCACTCCGATTTGCCGGACCTGCGAAGCCATCATGCCCATGAGCAGATTCACTACAAGAATTCCGCTCAGAATCAATACAAAGAAACCGAAGCTGGACATGGTCACCAGCAAGAGGCCCATAAGGTCGGCATGCGGGTGCTTGCCCGGACGAGGAATATCAACGCGACGAACGCTGTTGCCGCGGCTTTCCACCAGATTCTTTACGTCCTGGGCGACACCGCGAATGTGTTGTTCGTCAAGCCGGTTTTCCGCGACCACGATGTTCAACTGGTCCAGATAGGGTTGTTCGCCCAGCCGGGCAAGCGTGTCCAAGGTGATGTAGCCGTAGACACTGTTCTCCATGCGCGCCTGGGGCTGGCCGACATCATGCACGCCGCCGCTCACGCGCAGTGTTTGTTCCTTCCCCTGGCCAATCCTAATTGTCATCGTGTCGCCGATCTTCGCACGCGCCACCCGAAAGGCGTCTCTCTCAATCAGCATTTCTCCAGTGGCTGGAGGCCAAGCGCCTTGCTCCGGTACGAACTTGTTGACGCGGACATTGCCATAGTCCTTCACCACAAAAATCACCAGATTGCGCCACACGGCTGACCCAGTCTTGATCTGGCCTTCCAGGACTCTCCGTGCCTCCGCGTCGCTCACATCGCGGCCGGCGAGCACAGCAGAGATCAGAGCGTCATCCACTGCGTCGGTGTGCAAAGTAGCTGAGGCCGGATTCGTTGCGAGATATCCTCTGTCCAATTCCCGTGTGAGTACTGCATACGCGGAAAGAACGGCGGCAAAGCCCGTGATTCCAATCGCGATCGCCAGCACCACCAGGGCTGTCCGAGTGCTTTCCTGCCAGAAATCACGAATCGTTTTTTTCCAGAGTGGGCTTTGCCAGGGAGCGGTCATCGGCGGCCCTCGGGCACTTCTGCGGGAGTGGGCGCCATGGCGGATGCCAGACTGCCGTCCGTCACTTCGACTTTGCGGTCCGCCAGGCGCGTGATGTCGCGTTCGTGCGTGGCAATCACCACCGTTGTGCCCGAACTCGCCAGCGCGCGAAAGAGGTCAAGCACGGCGGTGGCCGTCACGGAATCCAGGTTGCCCGTGGGCTCGTCAGCCAGAATGACCGGCGGATCGTTAGCGAGGGCGCGCGCGATCGCGGCCCGCTGCTGTTCGCCCCCGGAGAGAGCCGAAGGCAGTTTGTCCGCTTGCGGCGCCACACCGACGCGGTCCAGGAGATCCAACGCGCGTTTCCGGCGCTCCCGGACGGGATAAGTCCGGCAAAAATCCATGGGCAGCATGACGTTCTCCGCCACCGTCAATGTGGGCAGCAATTGAAAAAACTGGAACACAAACCCCACATTGCGGCCACGCCAGGCAGCCAGACGGCTCTGGTCCAAACCCTGAATGGCTGTTCCGCCAACCTCCACCGTGCCGGATGTTGGGAAGTCAATGCCGCCCAGCAGGTTGAGTAGTGTTGATTTACCGCTCCCCGATTTGCCAACGATGGCCACAAATTCGCCGGCAGCGATTTGCAGATCAATGTTTCGCAGGGCGACGAACTCTCCGGCCGGCGTATGGTAAATTTTGCTGAGACCTCGGAGCTTGATCATGTTTCCGATAGTAGGGAACCATGGCTGAATCGTTCCTGAATGTGGCGTTCAGGCTGCGTTCAGCCTGGTTCGCGTTTCCTAAGACAGAACGCAGGAGGCGATTTGCGGATCCTGGTGGTGGAAGACGAGGCATCACTCGCCAGGCAGCTTGCGACCGCTCTGGGCCATGCTGGTTATGCCGTGGACTGCGCTGCCGATGGAGAGCGCGCCCACATCCTCGGACACGACGAAGAGTACGATGCCGTGGTGCTGGACCTTGGGCTACCCAAGATGGATGGCTTAACCGTCCTCCGCCGATGGCGCGAAGCCGGTCTCGCTGTGCCGGTGCTGGTGCTGACGGCGCGAGGAAGCTGGCACGAAAAGGTCACGGGCATTGATACTGGCGCCGACGACTACATGGCCAAGCCCTTCCGCATGGAGGAATTGCTTGCCCGATTGCGCGCCCTCATCCGGCGCGCCAGTCGGCAAGTCAATCCCGAACTGAGGTGTGGCACCCTGCTCCTGGACCCGCGAGCGGGGAAGGTAACCGTGGATGGTGCCATCGTACGATTGACCAGCCACGAATTTCGCGTGCTGTCTTACCTTATGCATCACCCCGACCGCGTGGTCTCACAGAGCGAACTGACGGAGCACATCTACGCCCAGAGCTTTGATCGCGATTCGAACACGGTTGAAGTCTTCGTCGCCCGCCTGCGGCGGAAGCTGGGGCCTTCTTTCATTGAGACGGTGCGAGGGCTGGGTTATCGCATGAAGGCTGATTCATGAACTGGCTGCGCTCTTTCCGCTGGCGCATTCTTTCGGGCGCTTTTTTCTGGACGCTTGGGCTGATTCCGGTTGGGTATTTGGTATTTGTTGCCGTCCACTACCGAAGCCGCGGGCGAATTACTCTACCTTCCGTTGCAACAGGAACAACCTTGGTTTTTGCGTTTTTCTGCCTGCTGGCGGGGATCTGGCAGATTCGCGCCGGACTCGCACCCTTTGGCCGTTTGCGCAGACAATTGTCCGGCGTGCGTGATGGCTCCGGCCGCAGGATCGAAGGGACATATCCAATCGAAGTGCAGCCGTTGGTGAACGATCTTAATTCCTTACTGGAGCACCGTGAGCAGATCGTCCGGAGGGCGCTGGCGAAGGCCGGCGATCTGGCGCACGGTTTGAAGACACCGCTGGCAGTGCTGGCACAGGAAGCGGACCGTGTGGAAGCCGAAGGGCAGCCCGAAGTAGCCGCTTCCATCCACCACCAGATAGAACGGATGCGCCGCCAAGTTGACTATCATCTGGCGCACGCACGCGCCGCTGGCTTCGGCGGGACGCCAGGCGCCCACTGCGTGGTCTTGGTTTCAGCCGAGGGACTTTCGCGCACGCTGCTTCGGATTTATGCCGCCCGCGGACTTGATATTGAGGTGGACGTTTCTCCCGAACACTCGATTCGAGGCCAGCGCGAAGACATGGATGAGATGCTGGGGAATCTGCTGGATAACGCATGCAAATGGGCCAGGTCAGCTGTCCGCGTGCAATCGTTGCGGGAAAATGGCAGTATCGTCATTCTCGTTGATGACGATGGACCGGGTATTGTCCCGGAGATGCGCGATGTAGTCCTTCAACGGGGAGTCCGCGCCGACGAAGCGGCACCTGGCTCCGGTCTTGGCTTGTCTATCGTGCGTGATCTTGCCGAGGTGTACGGTGGCACCATCTCTCTAGAGAACTCTCCCATGGGCGGCCTGCGCGCGCGACTTCAGCTGCCTGCTTCCTAGGTCCATACCTGGATGTGCGGCATTCCGAGGAGGCGGCAAGAGGTCCAACTCGGACTTGGGCAGGATTAATACCAAGAAACGGGCTTGGGAGAAATCAATGGCGATGTCCTCGAAGCCGACTTGTCATTACTTATTTTGCTGCAGTGCAGTCCGGCGCTCAAGGCGCTTCCTACACGGGTACATTTACTTCCGGCCAATATCGGAAATTGCGCAATGTAGCTTTGCCGGAGCCGCAGGCGTAGACAGCGGGCCGTACATCAAGAAAGCCGCCCAGTACGTCGTGATGCATCCCCGAGATCTCGGCGGATTCCTGTGTGCGCTGCCAAGGTTTGTCGGGTATACGGAAATAGAAATCCACTTCCTGGCGGTCGTTGACGATGCGCAGACTGGCGCGGGTTGCGCCCTTTTCCCGTCGGCTCGGGATATAGCCATTGGCAAGCCGCACACCCACGCCTTCGGAGTCCAGTGAAATGCCAGTGGCGTGGTCGGGGTTGTAAAAGAGCAGCAGCCCGGATTCGCAACCGGCCTCGATCTGAACGTCGATCTCGACGGTGTACGAATGTCCTCCGACAGCGGAGGTCAGGACTGAAGTATCGGCAAGAGACTTGCCGCGCGCCGCCAAAGTGAGAGCGCCATTTCCGACGGTGAATCGGGACGGATCGTATTCCCGCCAGAAGCCCCACTGCAGGCCGAGTTCGGCACCGTTGAAGTCGTCCGAAGGATCGACGAAACCCTGTTGGATCGCGCCGGGGACAGGCACCGGAATGACCGAGTCTGCCGCGACACCCTCCGGCACGCGGAACCACCCATCGGTCCTCCACTCGACTGGGAGTAGAAGCAGTTGGCGGCCGAGAGTGCGATAGCCGTTCTCATAGGAGTGAACGGTCATATACCACTTCCCGCCCGGAGTATCGACGAGCCGCCCGTGGCCCACACTCATCCAACGGTCGGCGCGCGAGGCAGTGTGCACCACCGGATTGTACGGCGAGAACTCCCACGGGCCCTCAGCATAGCGGCTGCGCGCACTGACCACGGAGTGGCTGGTGGCTGGCCCTGCGGTGCCTCCCTCGGCAACGTTCAGGTAGTAGTATCCGTTGTGCTCAAGAAGTTTGGGGGCTTCCAGACAAGTACACTCCATTCTCGTGGTGGCGGGCACGGGCCACGGTTCGAACACAATACGCGGAGCAGTCTTGACGGCTAGGCCGTCGGCGGTCAACTCGGCCATTTGTCCCCCAGCCATGTAGAGAAAGCGGCGGCCGTTCTCCGCAATGTGCGCGGGGTCAATGGCGTTGATGCCGAGATCGGCGGGATCGCTCCACGGTCCGGTCGGATGATCGGCGTGGATCACGCGCAGCCGATTGTCTGCAGGGAAATAAATATAAAAACGCTTTTGATACTCGCAGAGATACGGAGCCCATACGCTGCCGTGGTAGGAATGCAGCGCGGCGGCCACCGGGTGCCAGTTGATCAGGTCCCGCGAATGCCAGATCAGCAGGCCGGGGGCGTAGTCGAAGCTGGAGTGGGTGAGATAGAAGTCGTCGCCCACACGGATGGGACTGGCGTCGGGGTGGTCGCCGCCCATGATCGGGTTGTGATACGTGCCCGTGACGGCTTGCGCGAGAGCAAGAGGTCTCTTAGGTGCAACAGCCAGAGCAGCGGAGACGACCGACGCATTCCGGACAAATCGGCGGCGTGTGATCATAGAGGCAAGTCTATCCGCGCGCTCGTACCGGAGTACGCAGAAAACGGAGCAAGTCGCGATGCTGGCCGCGCGAGCTAGATTCGAATTCATCGATTAGCTCTACGGCCTTCCACTGCGGATTCAACTCGGGATCGCGCAACGGAGATGCAGCATAGTGCAGCCGTGGGACGAGGATTCCGCCCTTAGTCTTGCGGAGGGTTAGTCCGCGCCGCACCTCAAGCGCAGTCGGCGGACTCGCGAGCAGCTCCTGTCGGAACGGCTCAACGCGGTTGGTCCTCTTCGGTTCTGACGATGTCGTGTCGTGCATCTGCATACCATCCTGGTCCGGCTGAGGAATTGAAAATGATCTTGCCCTTGACCGCCGCCAGCGCTTCGTTGTAGCACTCGCCTGCGTCCGGTTGGAAACTCGATTCGTCGTTCAGGTATCCCCACGGGTGATACGAACGGATCTGATCGGCACCGCCGGGGATGCCGATGATGTAGCTCCCGTTGGCGTAGTTCAATTCATGATCAGCTTGTCGTTCGAGCGCTGCCGAGAAGCACAGGAGAAAAGCGCCGCTGCAGCATAAAACCTCCGATGAGGGAGACCGGGAATACGAACCGAGTCTCCATTCGGCTTACTTCGATACGAAATAATATACTCGCTCTGGCGACAGCTATCGGCCCGTCCCGGTTAGGAAATCGTCTCAAGTGGGCCATTTCACTCGTTGACGAACCGCAGGTTTCCGCGACAATCCCTGGCTCAGCTTCTTGTTTTCTTGTGGATAGAGTCGATCTTCAATTGCGCTTGCGGTACCTCGGGCCGGTTCGGGAAAAATGTAATGAAGTCCCGATATTCCACCTCTGCTTGCTTGAAAGCGCCTTCCGCGTACCCCGCGTCGGCTATGGAGAGCTTCGCCCGAGGCACATAATCGGATTCGGGATGGCTATCGATGAGGGTTTCGAGCAGGGTACGCGCCGCAAGATATTCGGATTTCTGCAAGGCCGTCACGGCCCGGCCAAAGAGGACTTTGTCCGACTCATTTACATTAGAGGTTGCTACTTGGGCATGAGAGAACCCCAGGAACACTGAGAGCAGCACTCCGTTCGTAACAGCCGATGCGATGGTTCGCTGAATTGTCATACTCACTCCTCCTTCAGCCTTGTGAAACGGAACTGTCTTGCAATCCTACCGCGTCAGGGTTTGCTGGTCTATGCTCAGCCACCAATCGAAGGATGAGGTTTGGACGGTTGGTGATAAATCTTAGTACCCTATCG
>PLEA01000205.1 GCA_003136335.1 Acidobacteriaceae bacterium
CCTGCGAATGATAACCGCCAATTATCATGCAGGTTGGCCGGGAAACGCTAGGAGTATCAGTGGGACCGAGTGATCGTCAGCTCTGTGCCCCTGCTGACGTTCACGACGGTCCGCTTCCGGGAAGGCCGCTGACCGCGATGAGGCTTCGAAGAGCGGGCTACTTCAACATTTGCATCTTGTCCATGAAGACTTGGGAGCGCGGGTCCGCCTCGATTCTTTTGAAGTCGAATAAGGGAGTAAGTTCGGCCACCTCCGAGTCGTGCAGGCGGCAAGCGCGCCAGGGATTCGTCGCCGCGCGTACTTCGCAAGCCAACCCGTGCAGTTACCATAATCGCTTCCAGGGAGCATGACTCTAGAATGTGAACGGTGCACGGCGCGCGCTGTAAAATCTTGATGCACGATCCACATCACCGGTGTCTGATTGTGGGCACACTGCTAGCCGCCCTACCAGTGGACGCGCAAGAATGAATGTGTTGCGACGGTGTTGGCGTTTCCTGCGCGGGGCCTTAAGGGGCCCGTTTCGCGAGCGTATTAGCTACAAAACAGCACTGAATGACCGCTTTCGCCTAGGAATCGGGGCGCGCCTTGGAATTGCATTTGCCGCTGTAGGGGCGCTCGTCCTGGCGGCAAATTTCATTGTTGAGAAAGGCGTGTTAATTGAGCGCACAACGAATATAACTCGCACTCTCCCGCCGCCCGCTGCTCCACCGACACCCATTGTAATGATGCCGCCGCCAAGCGTCGCGCCGGTTCCGGCGGTCGTTACCCCGGCACGGCAGACAGTCACATCTGACGCATTGCTGCTGACGCTCGATTGCTTCGACGAAGCCGTTCTCGAACGCGTTGCGGCCAACACCGAGCAGGCCAATGCGAAGTATCAACGGGCCATAGTGGACATGAACCGCGCTGCCAACGCCTTCATGACGACAGCCGCTTCGATCTCAGGGAAATCGCTCGCGAAAGTCGGTGCCGCCTTTAAAATCCACCAACGCGAGGGCGAAACGCTTATTCTCACAAGCGACAACCGGCACGATATGATGTTGAAGTACGCGACGCTGTTCGAAGCGTTGAACGCTCGAGACAAAAGCTCGCTGGATGGATCCTGGAAAATATTCGGCCGGGTTGTTGCTCGCCAATCGTTGCTGCAATTGAGCGCCGATCTTGACGCGCTCCGTCGCCATGCTGCAGCTTTCAGTTCGGCGGAAAACAGCGATGCTCTCGAAATANNCAGTCTACGCCGATCGGAAGGCGACGCATGGTACAAAGCCATGTGTTCTGATTTTACCGCACTCGTGGCTATGCGCGGGTCCATTGTTCAGGCCAACGAGCAGCTGCGCGACCGCTCGCAAGAGTTTTCTCAGCAAGCCGCAAGCCTTACCAAATCCGTGCCAAGCAAGGTTGAATCTCCGCCAGAAGACTTATCGCGAGTTGCCAAGAGCAAAGCCGTACAAAGCGTAAGCGGCGAGGCGTCTCCGGGAGCGGCACCGCTGCCGATCGTATCGACCACCGAAGCGCCCCGTCCGGCCGTCGTAGAGACCGATTCCGTCGTGACAGAAGCCCCGCACGATCGCTCCAAGCGGGTCCAAATCGCTTGGATAAGCGCGGGTTCCTTGATGCTCTTGACATACATTCTAGTAGGAACGGTGCTTAGCATCGTCCGACCGGTGCGTCGCTTGCTTAACGCGACCGCGCAGCTCGCAAGAGGAGACACGGACGCGCGAGTGCCCCGCGGGGGAATCAAAGATCTTGACACGGTGGCAGTCGCGTTCAATGCCATGGCCGAGGAACTCTCCTTAGCCAGAGCTACGGCGCGCGACTATCAACAGAGTCTCGAACTGAAAGTAGCAGAGCGCACGCTGCAACTTCAGGAGCTGGCAGAGCACGATCCTTTGACTGGCCTTCCAAACCGCCGAGAATGGTTCGTTCTTCTTCACGCCGCAATTGAGCGCGCGCGTGCGGCAGGAACGCAAGTAGGGGTGTTCTTTCTTGATATTGACAATTTCAAGTACATCAACGACAGCATGGGGCACGCCTTTGGCGATCGTGTCCTAGTGAGTCTTGCGGAACGTTTACAGGCGACAGCCCAGGAGTTCGGTTTTGCTGCGAGGTTGGGTGGCGACGAATTCACCGTCGTTTTCGCCGGTGCCCAGAGCAGCGAAAACATCAGGGCGGCCGGGATGAGTATTGTTCAAGCCTTTCAGCAGCCGCTGACGGTCGATAGCCGCGAGCTTGTTGTCAGCGTGAGTGTCGGGGCGAGCATCTATCCGGAACATGAACAAGATGCAGAAGCGCTGTTGAAGGCGGCAGACGTCGCCCTATTTCGTGCTAAAGAATTGGGACGATGTCAGCTATCGATGTTCACTCCCGATCTGCTTAAGGCAGCGGAAGCTAAGTTTTCGACGGAGCAGGGGTTGCGTCGGGCTATCGAGCGGGGAGAGTTCGAACTCGTATTTCAACCGGAAATTAGCGTAGAGAGTCTCGAGACGGCGTTGGTGGAGGCGTTAATCCGTTGGCGTATGCCGGATGGAAGCCTTGCTTCACCGGGCCAGTTTCTGGGAATTGCGGAAGAATCCGGCTTGATCTTGGAAATCGGCGATTGGGTATTGCGTTCAGCGATCGAAGCCGCTGCGCATTGGCATCATGGCGCTTGGCCGGAGGTGCGCGTTGCCATCAATGTGTCGCCGCGCCAGTTTACAGACGCTGGCTTTATCGATCGGTTGCAATCACTGTTACGTACATACCGTTTGCCGCCGCAATGCATCGAAATCGAGTTGACCGAGTCCGTGCTTCAAACCGGGCCACCTACCATTGACGCGCTGAAGCGGTTACGCGCCCATGGTGTTGCTATCGCTTTGGATGATTTTGGCACGGGCTATTCCTCTCTCGCATCGTTGGAGCAGCTGCCTTTGACCCGGATCAAGCTGGACCGCAGTTTGGTCGCAGCAATCGACAATAGTCCCCGCTCGGCGGCTATAGCGCATGCAATCATCGCCATGTGTCAGGAACTGGGCCTCGAAATCACTGCTGAGGGTATTGAGCGACCCGAACAATTCGCGATGTTATTGAGACATCGCGGGATGTACCTGCAGGGCTATTTGCTTGCGCATCCTACAGCTCGCGATGAGCTTTTACCCGAAATGGCGAATGTTGCACAACGATCCCGGGAGCTCTTACTTAGATCGCAGGCGCAAACCCCATCGAATGTCGTGGAGTTATTGAAACCCTCCTTGCGCATACTGTCGGAAGCCGGGTGAATACGAGCCGGCGGCGTTGAGATCAAGCAGTGTTAGCTGCGCATCAACCCAATAAGATGCGAGACTCAATAGATCGAGTAATTGTTGCCCCCTCCAGACTTCGCCTGATACATAGCTAGTTATATCCACAGTTTGTGGGATTACTGCCGAATCAGGCGACTTATTTGATGCGCTGGCAATACCGATACTGGCGCTGATCCGCAGCTGATGACCTTGTACTTCAAACGGTACGTTTATTCGCGACAGTATCTTTTCCGCGCAAGCTGCCGCGTTGGCCGCCTCCGTCATGTAGACAAGGCT
>PLEA01000377.1 GCA_003136335.1 Acidobacteriaceae bacterium
CCTTCCACGACCGCCGTTTTTCCCACTCCTGCCTCTCCGGTTAGAATCGGGTTGTTCTGACGGCGTCTCATCAGAATGTCGACCACCTGGCGAATTTCAAAGTCGCGTCCCAGCACCGGGTCGATCTTGCCGGTCTTTGCTTTCTCCGTGAGATTAATCGTGAACTGGTCGAGGTTGGGAGTTTTGCCGCCGCCAGGGCGTGCGCCAGCTGATGGCGCGCCCGGCGCGGCGGCGGCGGCCACCGCCGCTTGCGCCTCTTCGCTCGAATTACCGACGATCGCGGCAAAGTCCTTGCGCAGTGAATCGGCCTGGATCTTTTGAAACTCGCGGCTGATGTCGCGCATGAGCCGGACCAGTTCGTCATTCGTCGCCAAGGCAAGAATGGTGAATCCGGTGCGCACCTGTCCCGCGTTGTAGTCGATCGAACCGAGTGTCCAGCCTTCGATCAGCATCCGCATGAGCGTGGGGCTGAGCGCGGGCGTCCGCGCGTTACCCGTCTTGAGCTTGTCCAGAGCCCGCGCCAGTTCCCCGGAAAGTCGGGAAGTATCGATCTCGAAGTGTTTGAAAATCGCGGCTACGTCGTTATCGCTCGAGTCGAGCAGTTTCGTGAGATAGTGCTCCACCTCGATGTCATAATGCGTTCGCGCCAGGCAGAGTCCTGCCGCGGCCTCCAGCCCCCCGCGGGTCGAATCGTTAAGTTTGCCGATCAGCGACTTCAGATTCATGTTGTCTCCCTTGTGCTTTTTTCGAGCTCCAGCACAGTATCATCCGGATCTCGGCGGAAGGGCGCGGACTTCACCCACGATACCCAGCCTAATTGCGGGCCGGATGAGCCTTCCGCTCCCAAGGTGCACGCCGGAACCTGCTCGCGTTCGAGAACCAGCTTCACTTCGAAATCCCATTCGTCGTTCGAAAAGAACTGCACCCAGGCCCGCAGCGGCTCCCACGATTGCCCGTCGGGCAGAAAATCCACATAGCGTTCCAGCGACAATGGACCCAGAACGATGCGCACCTTGGACTGCTGGTTCCACACTTCGTCGCCGACCACGGCGCCGAAACCGAGCTCTCCGCTCTCGCTATTTTCCTCGGCCAAGCGGCACTGGGTCTCGCGATCCAGGCGATACCAGGCTCCCGCAAACTGCTCGATCTCGACCGGCACCTCAAAGTAGTCAGCGAGAATCTGTTGCAAAGCCGTGGCCGTGCGCGGGCGCTGCGCCAGCAGCCCCGAATAGTAAATCAGGGTATCGTCGGACACCGTCAGCCGGTCGCGCAAGCCTTGGCTGCCCAGTCCCAGCAGGCTCAGCAAATCACGGGAAAAAATATCACGCTCGTCCTGCTCGTAGGCCACATCGAAGCGGTATTTTCTCCAGGCGCGATAGAACAGCGAGATGATCCGGTGATTGAAAATGTCCAGGAAGTCTCGGGGTGAGGAGTCCGACGCTCGCAACCTTTCGATGATCAGCGACGTGTAGGGATTGGGAAGAACTCCCTCCGGACCGGTCAACCCCATGAAATTCACGGTCATCTCCACCGGACGATTTTCGGGACAGTCCATTGCCTGGATCTGGCTGGCGGGGAACGCCAGCGAGGGGTGAACTGAAAAACGCGCGACCTCGGTATCGGGATGCGCGAAGCGGCCCACCGACGTCCGCTCCGGAAGAAATCTTTCGAGCAGACGCACCGCCTGGAAGAAGTCAAAGGAGAACGGCTCCCGACGGAGCTTCTCACCGACCTCGGTAGCGGCTAGAGCAGAATTGATTGTCCCGCTCTCGGTGCCCACTCTTCTAACGGCTCCTTCCGCTGGCGGCTGCGCGCCACCAATTGGCTGAAACTATTCATCGATACATAGAGGCCCAGGAACTTTTCGAGCACACTCGCGAACAGGTAAGCTCCGCCCCCGCTGAACTGCTCTTCATCGAATTCGATTTCCACCCGCGTGCCTCGCGCAAAACCGATCCCGTGTTCGGAAATCACGCGCGTAAAATGCCGCCGCGCGTCGACCGCAGTAATTCCGCCGATCTGTTTCTTGGTCTACGCCGAATCGGAAAAATTGTAGAGCTCAAGAATCTTCTGCAACGCCTCTTTGCCGTTCTCCACGATGGAAAGATAGTTCAGCGACAGGTGCGAGATGAGCGACCACAGAGTCTTTCCGTCCAGGGGAGGGCGCAGCGTCCGGGTAGGCTTGTGAAGCGCGACGATGCGCTTGATGGCCGCTGCCCCGGCCATTTCGAAATCGCCGTTCTCGCTGCCGAAAGGCAAGCGCGTAACCAGATCGCGGTTGGTACAGTTACATCGCACCGTCACGGTGTCATAGTCGAGTTGCATGGGGCGAGCCGAAAGATCGACCAGAGAAAGAAAAACATCTGTCCCTTCATCGCCCTTACGCGTCGAAACCGACCGGTTAATGTACCAGTACGCCGGAGTGGTCCCCTGGACGGCGTGCCGCTCCGAATAGAGCGGATGATAGGTCACCGTCTCATGAGTTTCCGCGTCGGTGCTGACCACCTCATCCACCGAGTAGATTTCCATGGTTTGCCGGCGCCGCGCATCGGGCACGATCGGATACTGATAGCGCGTCTGATC
>PLEA01000130.1 GCA_003136335.1 Acidobacteriaceae bacterium
GATGGCACTGTGATTGCCTTAGCGCCCGAAGGTTTGCGGCCTTCTGGTCTTCGTTGATTGAGTAGAATGCAGCAGCTTGTGTCATTGTTTTTAATCTCCGTCTTGCGAGTGAAGACTTGCGTGGATGGTTAAAGAACGGCGAGGGTCAGATTCCTACAAATCCGGGCTTCCATTGCTGGCGTCACGCGGAGCGTTTTGTGAACTCGGCAAAAGTTGTAGTGCATAAAGTAGAGCGCAACCGCATGACCGTGATTCTCCAGTTTCTTGCTAAACGCATTTGTGAGCCGGGTAAAGCGGCGCATTCCCATCCGCATCGAAAGATTCTGCCGTTCCACGAATGAAGTTGAGATGTACTCGGGATCAGGATTCCCGGCGAGAACTCCAGTGCGGCATCCGATGCAAGTGGCAGGACTGTAGCGGGATTCGGGGTTGTCATTCGATGCGCCGTAAATCTTCACGAGCATGGCGTAATCAATTTCAGAGCCAAAAGCCTGTTCGACTGCTTCCGCGTAGACGCGATGGCCGTCAGTGGTCAATTGCATCCGGTTGCTGATTCGCGAAGCAACGTCTTGCATGAAAGCCTGAGCCGTCGCCGCGCCGCGATCCCCAAGCGTGTAGGAGATGATTAGCTTTGTGTCTGCGTCAATTGCTGTCCAGGTCCAACCGCTTCCCGCGCCAGCTCGTACTTGCTCCAGAGAGAGGTTCTTATCCTTGCCGTAAACGAAGGCCCAAATCTCATCGGCTTGAACCCGGCGCACGCGGAGATTTCGAACGTGGGCATTGTGGTAGGCAGCAGCGGCGCAGCCCATGTCTTTGAGCAGTTTCAGAATCGTGTGCTTTGCAACCCCTGTCATGCGGGAAGTGGCGTTAATCGAGGTTCCTTCGACTAGGGCGGCGATCACTTGAACTCGCTTTGTGCTGTGCAAAACGTTCATGACAGGGACACGATAATACAATACTTACATCTTTACAACATAATTATTATGTATTATTATCACTCTCATAACAAAGGACAAACATGCTATTCAAAGCGCCACCGATCTTGCCGGATGAGTTGGAAGTGCTGCAAAAGATAAATGCTATGCGGCAAACACTGAAGTATGCGATTAGCACCCCAGGGCGGTGGTTTGGAGTATTACGGAGGGCTACTTTTGCGCGAAACATCCGGCACTCCAATAGCATTGAAGGGATCAATGTTACCAAGGATGACGCGCTAGCAGCCGTAGAGAATGATGAGCCGCTGACCGCTGAGCGTTCGACGTGGCAGGCAACCATTGGATATAGAAACGCGATGACCTACGTTCTTCAACTCGCAAACGATCCGCATTTTTGCTACAGCGAAGGATTGATTCGTAGTCTGCACTTCATGATGATCCAACATGAGCTTCCCAAGAATCCTGGTCGATACCGACCGGGATCGATTTTCGTCAGGGACGAGAAAAAGCAACAAAACGTTTACGAAGGTCCAGACGCTGCGATTGTCCCAGGCTTAATGAATGAATTTGTAGAGTCTTTGAATGCCAAAACCGATGTTCCCATGCTAGTTCGAGCGGCAATCGGTCATCTCAATTTGGTCATGATTCACCCATTTTCAGATGGCAACGGAAGAATGGCACGATGCCTTCAAACGCTTGTATTGGCAAGGGAACAAATCATCGAGCCGACCTTTTGCAGCATCGAAGAGTACCTGGGCAGATTCACTCAGGAGTACTACGACGTGTTGGGAGAGGTCGGCAGGGGTGCATTCCATCCAGAAAACAATTGTCGAGCTTGGGTTCGATTCAACCTCATTGCTCACTTTCGGCAGGCATCATGGTTGCTTCAGCGCAGTCGAATGACCCAACGTGTTTGGGCTGAGTTGGAACACATTTTGCAGCAGCGCGGTATCAACGACAGAGCACTGCCTACAGTTGCGGATGCCGCTTTCGGATACAAAATCCGCAGATCGCACTACATAAATGCAACAGGAGTCTCAGAACAGGTTGCAAGTCGGGATCTGAGACTTCTAGTGGATCATGGATTGCTTGCGGGAGAGGGGGAGACAAGAGGAAGAACATATGAAGGATCACCAATGATTAGAGAAATCTACCGTCGAAACTATGAACCCAGAACTAATATTGACCCGTTCATGCAGGGGGGCTCTTCCGTTTCCGGATGAGACAGTGGCGATCCGGTGATTACTTGTCCTGCGTAGCTTCTTTCACGATCCGAGCAGCGGCTTGGCTGGCATCCTCGGGCTTGCACTCGTGAGTGTCAAAAGCTTTCTCTACGCGCCTGCCTTCTCTCGTATTTTCAAACTGGAAAAGGCGTCCGCATTTTGAGCAATGTCCAGAAATCACCATGCCCCTGGCGTCCTTGTTTACCACGTATATTCTTGGTTTGTCGGCCATGCCCATAGTTTCCCACAGCCCAGAGCCGATTGCTAGCCTGTGAAACTTCAAACTGCACCACTACCTGTTATCGTAGCCTACGGGCTTCAGCGCAGAGCGCTGTTATAATCAGGAATTGCGCTCATGCCAACCAAGCGACTGATACGCTCCACTACAGTTTTGTCGGTTCGCCGCAACGGGAAGGTCGTTCTCGCCGGCGACGGCCAAGTCACGCTGGGCGAGTCGGTGATCAAACACACGGCCAAAAAGATCCGGCGCCTTTACAACGACAAGATTTTGGCCGGGTTTGCCGGATCGACGGCGGATGCGTTTACTCTGTTCAGCCGCTTCGAGGCCAAGTTGGAGCAGTATCACGGCAACCTGGGGCGAGCTGCCGTAGAACTGGCGCGGGACTGGCGCACCGATAAGTTCCTGCGGCATTTGGAAGCGTTGCTGTTAGTGTGCGATAGGGAGCAGACGTTTCTGCTCAGCGGGCAAGGGGATGTGATTGAGCCCGATGGGGCGGTGGCGGCCATCGGCAGTGGCGGACCTTACGCGCAGGCCGCGGCGCAGGCGCTCGCGGAACACACGGAACTCTCGGCCCACCAAGTTGCCGAAGAAGCAATGAAGATTGCGGGCAAGATGTGCATCTATACCAATGACAAGGTTACGATTGAAGAGCTCTAACTGGTCGTTGGCCGATCGTCGTTGGTCGTTGGCTCAAACCTATAGCCACGACGAACGACCGACGACGAACGACTGATTTATGGCCATATATCTTCCCTCATCCGCCGAAGAAGAACAGCTTGCGCTGGACGAACTGACTCCGCGCGAGATCGTTGTTGAGCTCGACAAACACGTGATTGGCCAGAAGGACGCCAAGCGCGCCGTGGCCATTGCGCTGCGCAATCGCATGCGCCGGCAAAAGCTTCCTGCCGAGATGGCGGAAGACGTCATCCCCAAGAACATCATCATGATCG
>PLEA01000412.1 GCA_003136335.1 Acidobacteriaceae bacterium
TGGTTAGGATAGAAGCGTCGAATGCCGCTGTCAAACGTTGGGGCGCGCGAAAGGCCGGTCTCCATTTATTTCCTAAACGATTTTCTGCATCGTGCGGGGGTCGCTTGCATCCCTTCTGGGGCACGGCAATTCATTTTCTTGGGGATATTCATGGGCAAACAGACGCGCCGGCTGGCTATGGCGCAATGGGATGTGTTCACGTCCAAGCCGCTGGAGGGAAATTCTCTGGCGGTATTTTTTGACGCGCGCGGAGTCAGCGACACCGAGATGCAGTCGATCGCGAAAGAGATGAATCTCTCGGAGACGACTTTCATTTGTCCCTGCGATGCGGAAACGGAGCGCGAGCGCGGCGTGCGGGTGAGAATTTTTACCGTGCAGGAAGAACTACCCTTTGCGGGCCACCCTACGCTGGGCACAGCGTTCGCGCTGCGTGGGGAATCCGGCTCGCAGGAAGTCACGCTCGATCTGAACATAGGAAAGGTGCCCGTACGATTTGAGGAGACGACCGGGCATGAGACGTTTGGGGAGATGACGCAGATCGATCCGGAGTTTGGAATGCAGCATGAGCGCGAAGCGGTCGCGCGCGCTACCGGATTGGGCGTGGAAGATTTCGATCCGTCGCTGCCGATCGAAACAGTGTCGACGGGAGTCCCGTTCACTGTGACTCCACTGAGATCCCTGGCGGTGATCCAGAAAATGCGGGTTGACCCGAGCCGGGCCAGCGACTACCTAGAGAAAACGGGTGGGAAATTCCTGTATTTCGTGACCCGTGAAACCGTCGATCCAGCGGCCCATTTGCACGCCCGAATGGTGTTCTACAACGGCGAGGACCCGGCCACGGGTTCGGCGGCCGGATGCACGGCCGCATGGATGGTGGCGCACGGAGTAGCCGAGCCTGAGGAGCGTGTACTCATCGAGCAAGGCCTCGAGATCGAGAGGCCAAGCCGGATTTTTGTGCGCGCGTCACGCCACAACGAGCGTCGCGATAACCGGATAGTTAACGTGCGGGTTGGGGGCAACGCAATCGAAGTTATGCGCGGCGAATTTTTTCTCTGACGTGCAGTGCGCAAGCTGCCGAAAACACAGAGGCCCGCACCATCAAAATAAAATCAATGGCCAGAACGTCCCATTAGCATCGGCGGCACTTTACAGTGAGCGCGCTAACCGATAGCATTCATCTCGCTCTGACATTCTTCATATTGAGAAAAGCCTCTGTTGGTTTCGCGAGCCGCGTTTGCGGTAGCGCCCGATAGATTGTGGAAGGCTGATGAAACCCAAGCGCACGATTCTGTGTGTAGATGACAACGAACAGTCTCTTTCCCACCGCAAAATCATGCTGCAAACACGCGGATACCGCGTGGCGAGCTTTTCGCGCGGCGACGAAGCGCTGGCGCGCTTCAAGCAAGGCGGAATCGACTTGGTGATTGCCGACATGGCAATGCCAGGACTGGACGGACCGCAACTGATCGCCAGGATCAAGGATTTGTCGCCGCACACGCCCGCCATTCTCATCTCCAGCAAGGTTCGCATTTACGATCACGATTCGCAGGCAGACGTTTTCCTGACCAAGGGGATGTACGCGCCTGTCGATCTGCTGGAACGGGTTCGACTCTTGCTGGTGCGAAAACGCGGGCCCAAGCGCATGCAGCCGCGGTCTCCGGAAGTTCCGCGCCAGATCGACGTGGCCTGAGTTCCCTCCCTACCGATTCTCCATCTCCCGGCAAAGACGTTGCAAGCAACGTCTTACGGATCGGAGCTTCCGCCGCTGGCCTTCGTGTAAGATTCTTAGCAGGCATGGGCGAAGCATTCATCGAAGCAAAGAACCTGCGGAAGACGTATCACGTAGGGAAAATTGAAGTGGAGGCGCTGCGCGGAATTTCCTTCAGCGTGGAGAAGGGCGAGTTCGTCAGCGTGGTGGGTCCGTCGGGCAGCGGAAAGTCGACTCTGTTTTATCTTTTGGGCGGGTTGACGCGGGCCGACGGGGGCAGCGTGGTGCTCGACGGCGACGACCTGGCCACGCTCTCCGACGCGGAACGAACCCGCATGCGCAAGCGCAAGATCGGCTTTGTGTTCCAGAAGTTTAACCTGCTGCCGACGCTGGACGCACGTTCGAACATCGCCATCGCTCGGGAAATTTCAGGCAACGGCGATGGGGATCCCGCGCACTTCAACCGCATCACCGACCTTCTCGGTTTGACCAAGCGGCTGGGACATCGCCCATCGGAACTTTCCGGAGGAGAGCAGCAGCGCGTGGCTTTGGCGCGCGCGCTTATCAACAAGCCTGCGGTCGTGCTGGCGGACGAACCGACAGGCAACCTCGATTCCAAGAACTCGGACGTGGTGCTCGGGATGCTGCGGCTGTCGAATCAGGAATTGGGGCAAACCGTGCTGATGATCACGCATAATCCGGAGGCGGCGAAGTATGGGGACCGCATCATTCACATGCGTGACGGGCAGATTGTGAGACCGGAAGATGACCCGCAGTGGGCGCGGCAGTGAGGGCGCTGGCGCCTCGCCTTGCTCCTTGGGAGCTCCCAAGCTTTTGCGCGAGCTTCAGCGCGGCGGGCGAGGGCGCCCGCCGGACAGCCGCCGGGACGGCGGCGCTGCTCTGCGATGTTATCCTAAGGAATCCTAACCCCCGTCGAGGGCTGTAACCTTTCATGTCTAATCCTGAAACTCCAGACACCCAAACTGTCTCCGAGAGCACGGAGTCGTTCGGCGACATTTTGTCTCAGTACCAGAAGAGCCACTCGCGCAAGACGGCAGGCAGCAGGCAACTGCAGGCCACGGTTATTGCGGTCAACGCAGAATCGGTGTTTTTCGATATCGGATATAAGTCCGAAGGAATCCTGCCGCTGGCGGCCCTGCAAGGCGAACTACTAAAACCCGGGGACAAGTGCCTGGTCACGGTCAAGGGCCGCGATCTGGATGGCTACTACGAGCTTTCGCGCTTCAAAGTTGAGCGGCCCATGGATTGGACGGGGCTGGAAAAAGCATTTGCGGATAAAACGACCGTCCTGGGCACGGTGACGGCCGTGATCAAGGGCGGGTTCAGCGTCGACGTTGGGGTGCGAGCGTTCATGCCCGCGTCGCGCAGCGGAGTTCGCGACGCGGCCGAGATGGAGAAACTGGTGGGGCAGGAAATTCGCTGCCGCATTATTAAGCTCGACGTTACGGATGAAGACGTAGTCGTGGATCGTCGCGCGATAGCGGAGGAAGAAGAGCGTTCCGCCAAGAACAAATTCTACTCGCAGATCAAGGAAGGGGAGACGCTGAGTGGGATGGTGCGGAGCCTTACCGATTACGGCGCCTTCGTTGATCTGGGCGGAGTAGATGCGTTGTTGCATGTGAGCGACATCGCGTGGGGGCGCGTTAACAAACCTGCCGACGTGCTCTCGGTGGGGCAGGTGGTCGAAGTGAAAGTGCTCAAGGTCGCGTCGGATTCCGACAAGCGGCGCATTTCGGTTGGGCTGAAGCAGCTGCAACCGCATCCCTGGGACGCGGTCGCGGAAAAGTTCACGGCGGGCGACCGGGTGCGCGGCACGGTCACGCGGCTGGTCGAGTTCGGAGCGTTCGTGGAACTGGAGCCCGGCATCGAGGGCTTGATTCATATTTCAGAGATGTCGTGGACGAAGGGCAAGATCAGGAAGGCTAGCGATGTGGTGACGCAGGGGGGGACGGTCGAGGCCGTAATCCTGCAAGTGAATGCTGGCGAGCGACGGATCTCGCTCGGGCTTAAGCAGGCATTGGGCGATCCGTGGGTCGATGTGGCAGAGCGCTTTCAGGTGGGCTCGGCGATCGAAGGGCCGGTCACCAACCTGACGAAGTTCGGCGCCTTCGTGCAGCTTTCGGAAGGAATCGAAGGCATGATTCATGTAAGCGACATCAGCGCGGAGAAGCGGATCAATCAGCCGCAGGACGTGCTGCGAGTGGGGCAAGTCGTCAAAGCGCAAGTGCTCGCCATTGATCTTGAGAAACGGCAGATGCGGCTGGGCATGAAGCAACTGGTGCCGACTGGCCTTGACGAATATATTGCTGAGCACAATGAAGGCGATGTAGTCACGGGCCGACTGATCGACGATTCTGGCGGTCACGCGCGGGTGGAACTGGGCGAAGGCATTCATGCTACGTGCAAGGCGACTGCAGCTGCTCCGGCGAAGGCCGAGGCTGCGAAGGATTCGAAGGCGGATCTTTCTTCGTTGAGTTCGATGCTGCAGGCGCGCTGGAAAAGCGGCTCTGGCGGCCCCCCGAAGGCAGAGCCGGTCCGCGCGGGACAGGTGCGAAGTTTTCGAATCGTGAACCTGGACCGGGCGGCGAAGAAGATTGAGCTGGAGTTCGCATAGACGCGAACAGCGGTAATGCTCGCCTCGCGGTAACCGGTCGCCGGGAAGCGCAAATGCGGTATAATTTTCGGATCGAGCGGGAGTAGCTCAGTGGTAGAGCGCGACCTTGCCAAGGTCGATGTCGCGGGTTCGACCCCCGTCTCCCGCTCCAGACATTTTCCGGCCAGCTTTGGAGGTTTTATGAAACCTCGGGCCTCCTTTCTTCTGGGTGTTCTGCTCGCGGTAGGAATTGTTCTGCTGGCCTGCGGCGGCAACAACCGTTCACTTCAGTCGGTCAGCGTGAGTCCGATTGCGGCCACTTCGCAGGCTCAGTTCACCGCCAAGGGCGTTTACAACCAAATGCCCACCAGCGTCGACATCACGGGCACCACGACCTGGTGCATCGGCTCACCCAGCGGCATGTACGCCTCCGACATTGCGATCGAAGCAGGGGTAAGCGCTGGATTCGCTCAGTGCGCGTCTGGCTTTTCGGGAACCTTGACCGTGCTGGCAGGACAGGCTGGACCTCCGCCGGGGCTGAATCTTGGATCTCAGCTGAAGCCTTTCGGCGCGGCACAGCTTTCCTGTCCATGATGCTTATCCCTGGCGCTGAGTAGACTTTTTCCGCCAGTAACGCTACTTTAATGAGCAGGGGCGCGGTACCCAAGTGGTAAGGGAGAGGTCTGCAAAACCTTTATGCGTCGGTTCGATTCCGACCCGCGCCTCCAATCTTTTCTTGAAGTTCCCTGACCGCGTCACCTGCAATTGGCATCCCTCGATGGGCCTTGATGGATCACGCCATTTCTACGAGTCCTACGAAATCGTTACGCAACTATCAATCCCTGTTCTACCTGATCGTGTTGGTCCTTTTCTTATGTCGTCTTTCTCAAGGACAACAGACCGGTAACCAGAACGATCCGCCAGTTGATGCACCAGAGCCAACTATTGCCCAGACGAAGGGCTTTCTTGCCCGCTGGGCCGAGTTTTATCGCCAGGATTGGTCGGGGACGACCGCTTCCTCGCCGGCCCCGGCGCGACGGGGGCTGCCGTCGCCGCTGGATTCTCCGCCCTTTCCCAACTCAGATTGGTCGTATGGCGGTTCGCCGGTGATTGGGGAGCCGGACACGAACAGCTATCCGCTGATGACCGCCATCAACCAGGCCAGGAGCCGGACGAAAATTTATGGATGGATCGATCCGACGCTGAACTTCAGCTCTTCAGCGCACAGCAATGCGCCCGAGGCGAATGATGTTTACTCCAATCGTTTCGAGATGAATCAACTTATTCTCTATGCCGAGCGGTTGCCGGATTCAGTGCAACGCGATCATTTCGATTGGGGCTATCACCTTACCGCACTCTATGGCACGGACTATCGCTATACGACCGGGAAGGGATATCTGAGTGGCCAGTTATTGAACGATCATCACCAATATGGCTTTGATCCTACTCTTGAATATGTTGATGTTTATATTCCGCAGGTTGCGCAGGGTATGAACATTAGGGTGGGACGCTTCATCTCCGTGCCGGGAATCGAGGCGCAGTTGGCGCCGAACAATTATGTGTTCAGCCATTCCCTGTTGTATGCAATTGATCCGTTTACCGACACTGGCTTGATGGCGACGGTGAAGCTGAACGACCAGTGGCTGGTGCAACTCGGGGTTACCGGCGGGCAAGATGTGGCCTTATGGACGCCGGATGCGAAGCCCTCGGGTACGGCCTGCGTAAGCTATACGACCAAGTCGGTCAATGACAATTTTTACCTCTGCGCCAACGGGATCAATGACGGCAAGTACGCCTACAACAATCTGCAGCAGTATGACGCTACCTGGTATCACAAGTTCTCGAAGACGGTGCACATGGCA
>PLEA01000606.1 GCA_003136335.1 Acidobacteriaceae bacterium
GAAAGCTTGTCGAACTTGATGAGCTGCAGAATGCTGCGCAGAACCACTTTTACAGCGTACGCGATCACCCAGCCCACAAATGCGAGGATCAGCATTACGATCAGACGAGGAAGGTAGTGTGCGAAACCTCTGGCAAACTCGTGCAACGCCTGAGTCAGTTCGCTTACAATCATTTCCCGCATAGTTGCCTCACTCTCTCGATTTCCACATCTGGACCAGATACGGTTTCAATCGCTCGAACTCAAGGCATAAGCTTTCGATATTGTTCTCGACGTCGTTCGCAGAAACGTTGCGGTTCTCGGTCAGGAACGTGAACACTCTCCCGCGGAAAAGGGGTGCCAGAGCCTGGATAATATGATCCCGACTGATCACAGATTTCTGATATGCCGCCGCAAACTCGTAAACCGTCCGGACCCACAATTCCCCAGGGTAACGAAATTCCTCCTTACCCAGTCGGGCAATTCGCTGAAGCTCTGCCAGGGTGGAAGGAGAAAGAATTGACTGAAAGACTGATTCCAATTCGGCAACTCCGGTCGAGAACATCTCTCGCAGTCGTTCCCGATTTACCCGGACCGGATCCAGCAGCAGTTCCTGTTCGCTCCCTGTGGTAGGAACCGGCTTCGAACCGGCCACGATACTCCATACGGGAAAGTCGGACTCTAGTGCGGTGAACAAAGCGCCCACAGTGTGTCGGAGTGTCGGTACCAGATCGGCGGCGCGGCGCTCGATGTGATCCTTTTCTCCAAGGAAGGACTGGCAAATCCGGTATCCTCCCGTGATCGCAGCCAGTGTGAAGCGGAGTTCGACACCGGCTCCGCCGTTTCCATCATTCCAGCCATTTTGGCCCAGGAATTGGCTTCCGAGACGGCTGGAGAATCCGAACTCAGGCATGTATGCCTCACGGATTCTTACCCCGTAAAGTGCGCGGACCATCGGGTACAGCAAGTTCGTCATCAACAGCCCATCAAACTTGTGTCTGCGATATGTGGGGGACACTAGATCGAAGCCGTCGCGATAAATGGGGCGCAGAAGGTTTGAAATCCATCCCGGTTCAATGTTCGCGGACTCGGGTGACATCACGATACAGGCCTTGGCGCGGAGCAGTTCGGCGGCAGCCAAGATCGTCCGCAACGCAACTCCGCTCCCTCTACTGTTGGCATACTGCGTGCTTATTGAGTGTAGCGTGCGGAGCGCGTACAGATTGGAGGCTGGACGCACGTCGTCGATAGAAATGCCCGTGACCAGTTCGGGAGTGCCATCGCGCGATCCCCCATCGGCATTAATGATTACGGCTCGCTCGCGGGGAAAGCCGCGGAGGATGCCACTTCGAATGGTGTGGACGATCGAACCGACAGTCTTGGCATTATTGTAAGTGGGCAGGCCTACAAGGATATCCACTTCGCCGACGTTGATCAGTTGGCGAAGAAAATCATCCGTAAGAAAAGTTTCATCTTCCAATTTCAGCTCTGTGCGAATAGGCCTCGTCCTCGTATAGACGTGCCCTATGACATCGTTTCCATTATCTACATTTGGTCATACCCGTCGCAGCCGGAACCAATAAAACTGGTAAGGCCCCAGCGTTAGCAGATAAGGGAGGTCGCTCACACGCGGAAATATATTGTTGCCGAACATCTCGATCAGGACATTTCCGTTGTAGCGCCGCAAATCCAGTTCGACAGCCTGCGCAGTGCTCGAAAGATTGTTGACCACCAGCACGGTCTCCTTGCCCAGTCGCCGTAAATAGGCCAGTATTCTGTGATTGGCTGGATAGAGAAACTCAATCGATCCCCTGCCAAACACTCCGGTCGATCTGCGGACTGTTATGATGCGTTGCATCCAACGGAGGAGCGAGTGTTCGCTTTCTCTTTGTGACAAGACGTTCACGGCGGCATAGCCGTACACCGGATTCTGAATCAGCGGAGCATACAAGCGTTCTGACTCCGCGGTAGAAAAGCCGCTGTTCCATTCCCCGCTCCACTGCATCGGAGTCCTTACGCCGTTGCGGTCCCCTAAACTAATGTTATCGCCCATTCCAATTTCATCGCCGTAATAGATGATAGGAGTGCCCGGCAACGACATCAGCATCCCGTTCATCAACTCGATACGCCTGCGGTCGTTGTTCAACAAGGGAGCGAGTCGCCTCCGGATTCCGAGGTTCAGCCGCATGCTCTTGCTTTCGGCGTACATGTCATACATGTAGTCGCGTTCCATATCGGTTACCATTTCAAGGGTTAGTTCGTCATGGTTGCGCAGGAACAGGGACCACTGGCAGGAGGACGGTATTTCGGGAGTCTGCTGCAAGATTTCAGTGATGGGCTTGCGGTCTTCCAACTTCAGCCCCATGAACATCCTGGGCATTAACGGAAAATGAAACGCCATATGGAATTCATCTTCGTCACCGAAATATGGGCGAAGATCCGCGGGCCACTGATTGGCCTCCGCGAGAAGCATCCTGCCAGTGAATTGTTCATCGAGTTTTTGCCGTAACTCCTTCAGGACATCATGGGTCTCCGGCAAGTTCTCACAATTTGTGCCCTCCCGTTCCACCAAGTACGGCACCGCGTCGAGCCGGAAGCCGTCTACACCCATATCCAGCCAGAACTTCATCACATTCCACATCTGTTCCCGAACGGCAGGATTGTCGTAGTTTAGATCGGGCTGGTGACTAAAGAAGCGATGCCAATAGAAGGATTTCGAAGTCGGGTCCCATGCCCAGTTGGACGTTTCGGTGTCGAGAAAAATGATGCGGGTTCCTTTGTACCGGGTGTCGGTATCACTCCAGACATACCAATCGCGGCGTAGATTGTTCTGCGAACTTCGCGACTCTTGAAACCACGGGTGCTGATCGGATGTGTGATTCAACACCATTTCGATGATGACCCGGATTCCACGCTCGTGGGCCGACTCCAGAAGCTTGCGGAAATCCTCCAAGGTTCCGTAGCTTGAATGGACGGCGTTGTAATCTGCGATGTCGTAGCCATCGTCGCGCAGAGGCGAGGGAAAGAATGGCATCAGCCATATCGCGCTGATCCCCAGTTCCTGGAGGTAATCGAGCTTCTGTTCAAGCCCTTGGAAATCACCAATGCCATCCCCGCTGCTGTCGTGGAAAGTGCGGACGTGCACCTGATAGATGATCGCGTCCTTGTACCACAGGGCATCCGTATTTAGTGGCAAACCGTTTTTCTCCTGGGACTTTCCCATTACCTCAACCGGGCGTTCTTTCGTGGATCGCAGACCACGAGATGGGTGACGTGAGGTTTCAGCAGGTCATGTAACTAGGCCCCGAGGTTCCTTCTTCGACGGTCACCGATAACCTTTCGTGTAGGCCTTGGGTGCACTCAAGAATCGTGGCCGCTTTCGTCTCCAGAATGCATTCCATGATCAGCTTGCCCGAGCTATCCATGACGGCAACGGAGATCGTTGCCTGGTGAACGTCCATGCCAATATACTTCTCTTGCGTTCATAACGGCGCTCCTCTCGGTAAGTCGTGATGCGAACAATCACAACCTACCGCAAAGTGGGCGCCTTTTATATTGCGTGAAATGGCGATATTGCGCAATCGACCATTGAGGGTGTGAGCACCGAATGCTTAGAATCAGTCGATCGGGAAGTCCGTGCGGCTCAGTACACTTATCTCTTAGCAAGTCGCTGACAGAAGAAATGAAAAAATACAGAGCAGAAGGGCTCATTCCAAGCGGAAAAACACCCGCACTTTGTTGTAGAACATACGATCCAGCTGAGCGGATCGTTCTGAGTAGGAGGTCACCACATGCCAACGGATAAAGAATCTAAAGATATTTCGCGGCGAAGTTTCATGAAGCGCACCGCGATCGGCGGTGCGGGATTCCTAATTGCGACTGACATTTTGGGTCCGGACCTCGGTGCGGGCACACCGAAAAGTGCGAACTCGACGATGATCGGCGTCCCGTTCGAGGCAAAAGAACGGGTGCGCCTGGGGATTATCGGCGTCGGCGGACGCGGTACCAGCTTGCTGCAGGATTTACTCGCAATTGAAAAAGTAGAGGTCAAGGCGATCTGCGATCTGGTGCCGGAGAAAGTGGCGCGAGCGCAGAAGGCGGTCACAAACGCAAGCCAAGCAGAGCCCGCAGGGTTCAGCAAGGGCGAATTGGATTTCAAGAATTTGACCAAACTCGAACTCGACATCGTCTACATAGCGACCCCATGGGACTGGCAGGTTCCGATGGCCCTCAACGCCATGAAGAATGGCAAGCATGCTGCCGTCGAAGTGCCTGCCTGTACAACATTGCAAGAGTGCTGGGACCTCGTCGATACTTCCGAGGCTACTCGCAAGCACTGCGTCATTCTTGAGAACTGCTGTTATGGCTCTACCGAGATGATGGTCCTGGGCATGGTGCGCGACGGACTCTTCGGCGAAATCACGCATGGAGAGGCGGCTTATCTCCACGACTTGCGCAGCATTTTGACCTCGAGCGAAGGGGAAGGTCTGTGGCGCCGGTTTCCGCATATGAAGCGCAATGGCAATTTGTATCCGACGCACGGACTGGGTCCAGTCGCCCATTACATGGACATCCATCGTGGCGACAGGTTCGACTACATGGTTTCGGTGAGTTCGTCCGAGGCCTCGCTGAGCGCGTATGTGAAAGCGAACTTCGCCGACGGAGACCCGAAGCGCGCCGAAAAGTACGTCTGCGGTGACATGAACACCAGCATCATAAGAACCCAACGAGGCCGCACGATTCTTCTACAGCATGACGTGGTCAACCCACGACCCTACAGCCGCCTCAACTCGATTTCGGGCCCAAAGGGCGCGTTCGCCGACTACCCGCCGCGGGTCTTCGTCGAGGGCACAAAGCAGGAGGATTGGCAGAACATCGATTCGTTTCGCGACAAGTACGAGCACCCTCTCTGGAAGGCAACCGGAGAACTGGCCCGCAAAATGGGTGGCCACGGCGGAATGGACTATGTCATGAATTACAGGCTCATGGATTGCCTGAAAAGGGGTCTCGTACCCGATATCAATGTCTACGATGCTGCCGCATGGAGTGCGCCTACTCCATTAAGCGAGACATCTGTGGCACAGAATGGCGCTCCACAGAAATTCCCCGATTTCACGCGCGGCAAATGGAACGTCCTTTCGGACTTCCCGGGCTTTGCACTTCAGACCTGAGTGCCATCGCCGAACTTCGGGGTGAGAACGATGACCTTCGCGATGGAAGCCAGCGCGCATGAACCGCCGGTCTTGAATCGTGCTTAGGAATTGTAGATGCGGTGTTTTAGGCGGCTTTGATTATTATGCTCGCATCAGTCCTCAGTTGGTCATAGGAGCCCTTCATGATCGAAAGCGCACAGGTTGAGGGTCTCGTATCAGAAGCGCCGATAGCAGAACCTGAACGCAAAGCGGAAGGCACCACGCGATTGGTCTCGCTGGATGCATTCCGCGGGACTGTGATGATCCTGATGCTCGCCGAACAGATGCGTTTGCCTGAGGTGGCGCGCGCGTTTCCGTACAGTGCGGTATGGCGCTTAATCGCTTTCAATACCGAGCACGTGGAGTGGCAAGGGTGCTCACTGCATGATCTGATCCAGCCCGGTTTTTCCTTTTTGGTGGGCGCGGCGCTCCCGTTTTCTATCGCGAGCCGGAAAATGAAGGGACAAACCTTCGGACACATGCTGGTGCAGGCGGCCCGGCGTGCGCTACTCCTGATCTTTCTCGGAATCTTTCTTCGGTCACTTTGGTCGCATCAGACCTACTTTACATTCGAGGACACCCTGACGCAGATCGGATTGGGTTACGTGTTCCTGTTTTTACTGGGATTCGCGCGTGTGCGAACCCAAGTGGTGGCGCTGGTTCTGATCTTGATTTGCTTTTGGGCAGCTTTCGCGCTTTATCCAGTGCCAGGTCCTCAGTTTGACTACGCCAGGGTCGGAGTTCCACAGAACTGGTCTCACAATTACACCGGATTTCTCGCGCATTGGAACAAGAATTCTAATCTTGCATGGGCGTTCGATGTTAGGTTTTTGAACCTCTTTCCGCGAGAGCAGCCCTTTGTCTTCAATGATGGCGGTTGGTCTACCCTGAGTTTTATTCCAACGCTTGGGACCATGATACTCGGGCTCCTGGCGGGAGAATGGCTCAAGGGCAAAGGATCGAAGGAACAAAAAATGCGAGGACTCGTAATCGCGGGAACAGGTTTGTTGCTGCTCGGACTGGTGTGTCAATGGGCCGGCATTTGCCCCATCGTCAAAAGGGTCTGGACATCGTCGTACACGCTGTATAGCGGAGGTTGGGTGGTGCTGATCCTGGCCGGTTTTTACGCGCTAATCGAATGGAAAGGATGGCGGCGATGGGCGTTCCCGCTGGTGGTGGTCGGAATGAACTCGATTGCCGTTTACGTGATGAGTTGGACGATGTCGAGCTTCTTCGGCAACGCCTTAGACCGCCACCTTGGAAGGACGATATCGGCGATGGCAGGGCCGACTTTTCAGCCCGTACTCCACGGTTCTGCAGTGATGCTGATCTTTTGGCTCATCCTGTTTTGGATGTACCGCCGGAAGATTCTTTTGAGGATCTGAGCGATTGGGCAAAGCATGCATTCCAGCTCTCTCGGCAGAAGCCGCGCCCTCGACCGCGATGAGGCGTGCTTGAGCCATGCCGCCCGTTACATGAGGGGCTGGCCCACACCGGTCGCTGCGAGCGTCGTCGCTGAAGACGCCCTGGCGAAAGTAGGATTCGGGAGCAGACAACGCACGCGCTGGAAAGCGTTTGCTCTCCAGTTAGTTGAGGCCCTGCCCTCTCATGACGAGGACCGATTTATGACCGTTCATTTTTCCGTTGTGTAGGGCTAGCAGCCCGTGTCTAAAACGGCATTTCTGGACCGGTCTCTCGTGAACGCATCTACTCCAAATGCGGGCCTCCGGCGAGGGTGGTACCCGATAGTGGGCGGTTCAGTTCGAAAAATGCGCTTGGGGCCGAGATAAGCTGCCCGAGAATGAAAGACAGATGTGCCACGAGGTCCTGGAGCGCCCGAGGCGTACCCGCGCCGATCATCTTCCTGAGCAACAGTGCCAAGTTACAGGCGGCCGCTTGCAGCAGCAGCTTCTTCTGCACGTTTTGTTTCCCGCGCACGTACAGTCGCCGCATGGCACCGGTCTCATACGCATGCGCGAACGTCCGCTCCACCCGTTCGCCTCGCTGCCTCAACAATTGCTTGCCACGAGTCCCGCCAATCCGCTGCCGATTGCCGTATACCGCGTTCTGCTGCTCCGGCTTGCCCGCCCACTTCCGCCGTCCGCGATCCGGTTCCGCAATGTAGGTTCGCATTCCAAGTTCCCGCATCGCCAGCAGAACATCCGCGGAGTGGTAGCCCTTGTCCGCCACCAACTCTTCCACGCCCTTCGCGTTCACCTTGAACTTACCGTCCGCGGTGGGCTCTGCGATCTGTTCGGCAACCGCTTCTCCAGCGGCCGGCAGCGTCTGTTCCACCGATGTGGTATCACCGACCGCGCCGCCATGCGTGGTCACCGCCACGATCGCTCCCGTGCCCATGTCCACCGCATGCTCGGCCTTGTAGGCCAGAGCCGTCCGGCCATCTTTCATGCGCGTGATCTCGGCCTCCGGATCATGCGGGTTCACCCACTCCGCATTCGAACCTTTCTTCTTGCGCCGTCGGTCCATGCGTCGCAGTGCCGCCTCATCGCTGGCTTCCAACCCGGCAGCGTCTGCCAGGCGGCTCAAGTACTCGGTATAGCTTTCCTCGGTGTCGCGCCGCACAATCGACTTCATCGCCGCATTGGCTTCCAGCGTGGT
>PLEA01000397.1 GCA_003136335.1 Acidobacteriaceae bacterium
AGAAAAATGTCGTACCACGCGCCCAGGCTGAATACGGGAACTTGAATCTGCGCGTAGTGATCTTCGATAGACCAGCGCTTCCAAAAGTCGTCATAGCTTGGGTGCGCCAGCCAGTCGCTGAAATAGGGAGCCAGTCCCGCCGCCGAAGGTGCTTCGCGCACGGGATAGGACCATAATGGCAGCTTTTGTGTCCAGCCGAGCGCGTCGCCGCCCGATTGTGCGCGGCGTTCCATGGTGTTTTCCGCCAGTCCCGTCGTCCACGATTCGTCGAACCATTGCTCGAACGCGCCGCCCTGATAGGTCCAGCCGTCGTGATAGTTGGACGCCGTAACGTCGGGGGAAATTACCGCCAGATGAGGCGGACTGGCAATCGCGGCGAGATACTGCGTCGCGCCGACGTAGGAGCCACCGAACATCCCGACCTTTCCGTTGGAATACGGAAGCNNCAGCCGCCCACTCCACCGTGTCGTAGCCGTCCTGCGATTCGTTTTTGAACGGATACCATTCGCCCTCCGATGCGTATCTCCCCCGAACGTCCTGCGCGACTACCACGTACCCGCCTGCCGCCCATTTGAGGCAAATATCAGCGTCCCATTTCTTGTCATACGGCGTGCGCGTCAACAGCACCGGAAACTTGCCGTCCGCCTTTGGCCTGCAAACATCTGAGCGCAGCGTGATGCCGTCACGCATCTTCGCCTGGACGTCGCGCTCGATGATCACCTCGTAACGGTCGGCCGCGCGGACTCCGGCCGGCGCCAAGACCGTCAGGGCCACGACGCAACAGGCTCGCAGCACCCGGGACTGCAGCATTGCTCGATTTGCTCGCTCGTCCAATAGCGCTCTTGTCATTCATTCCACCTGAGTTGGGTCGCTGGGACCGCTTGCCGGTACGCAGCCTAGGCCACGGAAACCGCCCCTGTCAAGGCAAGTCCGCGCTTCGCAACAATTGCGGACGGATCACGGGCAACCCGGAAGTAATCGAGACGGCAGCCGGTGTCCTAGGCGTATTTCTGAGATTCAATTCAGTGCTGCAGCGCTTCGTGCCCGAAGGCTAGGGCCGCTTCACCATGCTGCAATCGTTTCGCGACAATCTCGGGGTCAGCTACGATAGCGGAACTCTTGGGTCTCTTCCGCCGGGCTGACGGAACCTTTTCCCAGACCTCCAAGCTTTTCGAATACCACGACTGGGCTTTCTTCCAATGTTCCCGATTGATACTTGCCGGCGAGCGACCAGTCGCTTGCCGAACTTCAATGTCGCCCAAGCCAGCATAGGAGTCCGCGGTCGCGTAGAGTGCCGTCAGGTCGGGTTTTTCGGAAGACAGAAACGGTTTCGCCAAGTTCAGAGATTGTTGGAAGGCTGCAGCCGCAGTTATTGCATCTCCAGCTTTCAGCGTGGCATTGCCGATTTTTGACTTGCAATCCGCGGCCCACAGATGGACGCCGGTATTGCTCGCACCAGCACCCATCTTTTCGTAAATCGCGAATGCTCTTTCGTACTCCTGTTCAGCTGACTGAAACTCGTGCCAGCGCAACAAATTATCCCCCCGGCTTTCATAAATGGCCGCTAACTTGCCCTCTTGTTGTAAGTTTTGCGGACTAGCGGCCACTACATCTTTCATTATGGCGAAACTCTTATCCAGTGACTCGAAACTTTGGACCTTCTTACCCGCTACTCCCGCTTGCGTGCCAACGTTGGCGTAAGCAATGGCAAGACCCTGTTGCAGCAGCGCATTGTGAGGGTCTGACGTGATGAGCTGCTGGTAGATCTCGAGAGCCTTCACGTTGTTCTCCAGCGCATGCGGCGAATCGTCGAGCGAATCATAAATATCTGCAATGCGGTTGTAAGCAACCGCAACGTCCCGCACGTTGCGAGTGGTAGCGGCGTGCCGACGTATCGCGTGCGCAATTTCTAGAGCTTGCTGGTATTTATCGAGAGCCCCGCCGAAGTTTCTGTCACGATCTTTAAGCATGTTACCTAGATCGATTAGGTCGTGCTCGTAGGCTCCTTGGATTTTTTCGCTGTTGGGATCAATCTTCAGCATGGCCGCGTCTATTGCCATTGCCTTGCGATAACTTTCCTCTGCGACGGATGCTCCCTGAATCTGCCCTGCCATTGAATAATCGAACGCGAGTTCGTACAGAACGTCCAAATCGCGGGGTCTGTCGTTTCCCAGAGCTTCTGAGATGGGAATTGCTTTGCCGATGTTGTCGATGGCCCCACGCAGATCGCCGGTTGCCCATAGTTGATTCGCGACCATGCGATGGCATTTTGCCAGCGCCAGCCGGTCGGCCCAGTCACTCGACCGGGCCGCAAGGCGCTGACGAATCTCAAGCGCCCTCTGATAGCTGCGCAGACTCCCTGCCGTATCTCCCAGGCTGTTTTGTAGATAGTGACCTTGTACCTCGCCAACCCTCTCGTAGGCGGTTGCCAGTTCCCGCATGAGGGAAGGCTCGTTGCCGCCTTCGCCAGACAAGCTGTCCAGGTATTGCAGTGCGCGGTCGACAAGAAGCTTGCGTGCCGGGGTCGATCCCGGCAGGTCGCGGATGCTGTCGTGAATTTCAAACAGTAAGGAATTTGCAAGGCTGCGGACATCGTTAAAGCGGCGGTCAGCACGGCGCTTTTCCATCAGCGTGATGCCCATTCCCGCCAATAGCGCCACCACCACGATCGCTGATGCGGCGATGCCGCTCTTGTGCCGGCGTACAAACTTGGATGTCCGATAGGCTACAGTGTCTTTCCGCGCGCTGACGGGCAGGTTCTCAAGGTGCCGCCGGAGGTCCTCCGCGAATTGTTCCGCTGACGCATAACGCCGCTGCGGTTCCTTCCGCAAGGCCATGAGAACAATGTTGTCCAGATCTCCGATCAAGCGCTTACTGAGTTTTTTCCCATCCCGAGCGGCTTGGGCCGAGTTTCCGTCGGCCGGTGCCAAGCCAGAACTGCGCGAAGGTAGCTTTGGTCCTCGCACCACGCTGCTCGGCTTCTTCGGCTCGGTGTCGCACACTCTGCGGGCGATTTTGTCGGCAGTGTCGCCTGCCACGCGATGTGGATGCTGTCCTGTAAGCAACTCATACAAAACCACGCCGAGCGAGTAAACATCCGCTGCCGTGGTAATCGGCTCCCCCTTAATTTGTTCTGGACTCGCATAGCCCGGTGTTAATACCTGGAACAAAGTCATCGTAGGTCCCAAGCTCTCCGCGGCACTGGGATCGAGAATCTTGGCGATACCAAAGTCCAAAAGCTTAGGAGTTCCGTCCGAGGTCACAAGAATGTTGCCGGGCTTGATGTCGCGATGAATGATGAGGTGCTGATGAGCGTATTGCACCGCCGAGCACACTTGGATGAAGAGTTTCAGACTCGCCGAAACGGTTAGCTTGCTACAGTATTCATCGATGGGCTGGCCATCGATCAGTTCCATAACAAAGTATGGAATTCCCTCTTCGGTCGAACCCCCGTCCAGCAACCGAGCTATGTTGGGATGGTCGAAGTTGGCCAGAATCTGCCGTTCATGTTTAAACCGGCTCACTACAAAAGCCGAGTCTTGTCCGGCCCGCACCAGCTTGATCGCCACTTCTTTGCTATATTGATCGTCGGCCCGGAATGCGCGGTACACTTCGCCCATACCGCCAATCCCGATTTGTTCAACAATCTGGTAAGTGCCCACCCGCCGTCCGATCATCGAGCGCGGTTCCTGCGCGATCGATGTCGCAGATACATCCCCTATTGCCGGAGCCTCCATAAAATCTGTGAGCGCCTGTTCATGGGAAGCCAGCAGAGAATCCAGTTCTAGGCGCAGGTCCTGATCTACCCTTCCGATTTCGGCGAGGTAGGCCACTCGCTGGGAGGCCTCCAGCCCTAGAGCAACATCAAGTTTTTCTTTGATTAGTCTCCAGCGTTCGGGAGTCATCCGGCTCCGGCCCGCCTCCGAAATGCCCAAACGCTCTTCCGTCATCGCACCCCTCGGTCCAGCTCCCGATGCAGCCAGATCCGCGCCGTCGCCCAATCTCGTTTTACGGTGGCCGGAGAGATATCCAATACTTGCGCGGTTTCTTCAATGGACAAGCCACCGAAATATCGCAGTTCCACAATCCGGCCCTGCTGCGGGTCGAGTCGTGAGAGTTCTGTCAGAGCGTCATCCAGAGTGACCAAATCCAAGTCGCGCCGACTTGGCAGAGCGACGGCTTCGTCAAGCGTCAGCTTCCATCCTGCATCTCGCTTGGCGGCGTGCCGATTCCGGGCGTAGTCGACCAGTATCTGGCGCATGAGCCGCGACGCTACCGCAAAAAAGTGCGCGCGGTTTTCCAGTCGAGGCTCCTGCTTCATCAGTCGGAGGTACACCTCATTTACTAGCGCAGTGCTCTGCAGTGTGTGCCCATCGCGTTGCGCCTGCAGATGATAATGGGCGACCCGCCGCAGTTCTTCGTAAACCAGGGGGATCAACGACCGGAGGGCTTCGGAATCACCGGCCCGCCACCTCATGAGTAATTCGCTAACGGGATGGGATGAGGATTGAGACACACCTACCCTTATGGGATGAAATCCCATTTGAGACCGAGAACATATATCCGACTCTGGCGAAAGTCAACAAAATGCGTGGTTGCGGACCGCTTGAATCGCGGGTGAGCGGCATGCGATCAAAGATTTTTCCTACCCGTGAGCCAAATTGCCTCCGTTTGCCGCATGTCTATATCGAGCGACACAACAGGCACCGCGGAACCTCTCCCAGAAAGACACCCACGCGATGCGTCCTAGTGTCCTCAAAAGTCGAACTTCAATCTGGGGGTCGTCTATGCGCGCCAGAATCCTTGCCGTCATGATCCTGCTGTTTGCCGTGTTGTCTGCTTTGACTCAAGCCCAGGTCGTGCTGACCGACGACGCCAACACATTTTCCTTTACTCCCAAGTCCAACTATGGCGATAGCATCGCGCTCATCGTCTGCTCCGGGTCGAATGCCTATATCAAGTTCAGTATGGCCAACCTCGGTCCAGGGATTACCAGCTCCAATGTGTCGAAAGCCAGCCTAGTCCTCTACGCGGACTTCGTGCTGACCTCCGGCACCATGGATGTTTACCAGGTGAATGGCTCTTGGTCGGAAGGATCGATCACCTACAACAATGCCCCGACGCTTGGTGCGAAGCTGTTCAGCGCGGTGCCGGTGACCAAGCCCGGATTCCTGTCATTGGATATGACTTCGAGCGTGCAAGCCTGGCTGGCTGGTTCGCTGACCAATAACGGAATCGCTCTTGTTCCGACTACGGGCAGCGCGATTTCAGCGTCGTTTGACAGCAAAGAAAATATCTTCACCAGTCACCCCGCCGATCTCGATCTGGTACTGATATCGGCAGGTCCGCAAGGCCAGCAGGGCCTGCAAGGGCCGCAAGGAACAGTGGGCCCTCAAGGTCCGACCGGCGCGACCGGCCCTGCTGGAGCGATGGGCCCAACCGGAGCGACCGGACCCGCCGGTCAACAGGGCTTGCAAGGAATGATGGGACTCACCGGGCTGACGGGAGCAACCGGTCCCACGGGTGCGAACGGCACAGGATTCAATTTCCGTAACGGATTTGACAACTCCGCTTCCTACGTCGCCAACGACGTAGTCACCTACAACGGATCGAGTTACGTGGCCACCGCGGCCAGCGCTGGGCCGAGCAATCCGACACCAGACACCAACACGACCGCATGGACCATCATGGCTGCACAAGGTGCGACTGGTGCTGCGGGTGCGCAAGGGCCCGCAGGTTCGGCGGGGGCAGCAGGCGGCTCAGGTCCTGCTGGGGCGCAGGGGCCGGCGGGAGCCACCGGTCCAGCGGGGCCCATAGGACTAACTGGGCCTCCCGGTTCAGGCGGCGGCGGGCTCAGTGGGATTCAGGAGTTTACCCAAAGCGGAACGTTCACAGCTCCGGCTGCCGTCACACACGTCTTGGTCGAAATGTGGGGTGCCGGGGGCGGAGGAGGAGGGGGCGGTGACGGCTACGTGGCCTATTCTGCCACATGTAGTGGAACCAGCGGATTTGGAGGAGGCTCTGGGGCCTACACACGGGCCGTGGTTGGCGTGACCGCTGGAGTAGCATACACGGTCACACTCGGCATCGCTGGCTCTGGTGGACCCAACGTCGGCAGTTCGGAAAGCTATCCCTTTCCTAGTGGGGGCAACGGAACCGATTCTGTAATCGCCGACAGTTCAGGGACAGTTGTGGTAAGTGCCAAGGCCGGAGCGGGAGGACCCTCAGGTGCCCCACCCAAACTCCTCGCGGGACTCCTCGGCGAGCCCGAATGCGAGAATATTGCGGCGTATGGGTCCTCCCCGGGCGCAGGTGGGGCGGCCGCCAGTGGAACCGGGGTTGTTGGTCGGGCCGGTGCCGCAGGGGGTCCCTCCGTCATCTACGGTACGGCTGTCCCTGCCGCGGTCGGTCCGGCTGCCGGATCGATCTCGAACCCCCCGGGCGTCGGATACGGGGGTAAAGGCGGTTTCCCCGCGTATGGCAACGACAACGGCGGTCCGGGTTCTCAGGGGGGCCCCGGATATGTCCTGATTACCTGGTAGGACAGGCTGCAATGAGCGCGCGCAAGCGTCGGGTTATGGGGAGGCGGCTCGTAGTGCCAGGGAGAAAGTTGGCGCAGTCGTCCCCGAAGTCGTGAGCTGGGAGAAGAACGGCAAAGACGCCCAGGGCGTCGACTACAGCCGCCTCACCGCGCTGTTAATCGAAGCGACGAAAGAACAGCAGAAGCTGATCCAGACACAACAGGAACAGATCAGGGCGCAGCAAACGCAAATAAAAGCTCAGCGAGCCCAGATCGCGCGGCTTACGACGCAAGTGAGAGCAATCCAAGTGTCCTTGAAAGCGAACGGCCAAGCGGGCCCGCGGGTTCGTACGGCGAAAGCGCAGATGCCAATGGTCCATCCGTGAGCGGAGTTATTTTTTCGTGACCGTTTTGCCGTCTGCAAAGAGTTCGGAGACTAGCATCAATGCGGCGCGTACGTGTTGATTAGGGGGAAACCGGACACACGGGACTGGAGTCCACGGGACATTCCCCAAATTTGTCCCAAATTTGTCCCAAACGGTTCGCCCTACTACTCACTACGTCTTTACGAAGAACTGATCGCGAAGGATGTCCATTCAACGAAATGGGGAATCGCAATCCGGCCAGAGATCCTGAGGTGAAGCAACATGGGCGACATGGCCTCAATGAGGTTCGTACGCATTGATTCGTGACCGTGATAATGTGTGCGTCCATGCGAAACATACGTTTCATCGTCTGGTTCCTGCTGGCAACCACTTTCGTTGGAGCGACCGACAACGCTGCTATCAGCGACCGCCGGAAGCGCGCCGCCAGTGCGTTTCATGACGGCATCCTCATTGTCCACGCCGTGTCGCGATTGAACGGCGCCGCCGATGGATACCGGCAAGACCCCTACTTCTATTACTTCACCGGCCTCGCGAACACGATTGGCGCGCTGTTGGCGATAGACGGCAAGTCGGGAGAGTCATGGCTTTTTCTCCCCGACCACCCTCCCTATCAGAAAAGGGGATTGCAGCCCGAGGCGCTACCGGGGGCGGATGCTGCCAAGCGTCTGGGCATCGATCATGTGGTGGACTGGTCTGAACTCGATGGGTTTCTGTCGCGGCAGGGCCCGGGCGTCCGCATTTACTACGCCGCTGATGTGGCTGAATATCCCGAACTGCCGGCCAATCTTTTGAGTGTGAAGGCTCCCGAAGCTCCCCTTTGGATACAAGGGATTCTGCACAGATATCCTGCATTGGAAGTGAAGGAAGCCAGGCGCGACGTGAATGCGCTGATGTTCGTGCAGGATGCGGGGGAATTGGACGCGCTTCGTGCGGCGGCGAAAACCACGGTGACTGCTTTGCTGGCGGGCATGCATGCAATTCGTCCTGGTGTGCAGCAGCGAATCGTGGAGTCAGTCGTGGAGAGCGCGTGCTGGAACGCGGGAGCGCACGGGACCGATTTCTGGCCCTGGTCAATGTCCGGCGAGAACACGGTGTTCCCGCGGGCTTTCTTTTCTCTGGCTCTTTACGATCATCTCAATCAGGAGATGCGAGCCGGAGAACTGGTTCGTTTGGATGTGGGGTGCGAGTGGCAGCATTACCAAGGAGATCTGGGGCGCACGGTTCCGGTTTCAGGTCATTACAGCGACGAGCAGCGCGAAACCTGGAACATTTTTGTGGCCGCTTATCACGCCGGAGCGGCAGCTCTGCGGGCTGGAGTCACGGTCGATCAAGTTTACGAGGTGTGGCGCTCGGAACTGCTGCGACACCGCGCGGCCGCGAAGAGCGCTCTCGCGCAGCACGCCATCGATTCATGGTCGAAGCGCGAGAATGTGCCCTTCTGGCAAATCCATGCGACGAACCTGCTCGCAGCCCGGCCTCCGGCAACGCTGCCCGCGGGAATGACCGTAAATTTTGAGCCTATCGCGTCGATTGACGGTCAGGGATTTTTTCTCNNTTTCTCGAGGACATGTACTTGATTACAAAAGAAGGCGCGGAATTGCTGACGCCGGGAGTGCCATACTCCGCCGAACAGATTGAAGAGGAGATGCTTCATGCCAGTCGCCCATTGTGACGATGGGGTTCGGATCAGCTATGAGTCTTTTGGAAATGGGTCTTTGCCACTCGTGTTGCTGCACGGCTGGGGCGGATCGGCATCGTACTGGCGCGAGATGGTCAGCCGCCTGGATTTGGCTGGTCTGCTGGTGATTGCCCCGAGCTATCGCGGGCATGGTGATTCAGACAAGCCTACAACGGGCTACACCCTCGACCAGCTTGCGCAGGACGTGTTGGCTGTTGCCGATGCCGCCGGCGCACAGCGGTTTGTGCTCGTTGGATTCAGCATGAGCGGCAAGTTTGCACAATACATTGCCGCAGTTCACCCCCAGCGTGTGCTTGGGCTTGTGCTGATTGGCCCAGTTCCAGCCAGCGCGTTCCCGGTTCCTGCCGAGGTTGGAAAGGCATGGTGCGATGCCCAGCATGACCGTAAGGCTGCATTCGACCAGATACTCGCGCCGTTCATCAAGATCCCGGTCAAAGCAGAACTCACGAAGGCATTTCTGGATGATTTCCAAAAGGCTGCCCGGGTTGGGTTGGAGCAGACACTAGAAGTGTGCGCGGTCTCGTTTGCCGAGCAGGCGAGGCACATCGGGGTTCCAACTCTGGTGCTTGCAGGCACCTACGACCCGCTAATGCCGCCTGACCTTCTGCGGAGCACGGTTTTGTCCCACATTTCAGGCGCAAGGCTGATCGCATTGCCTTGCGGGCACGAGATTCCACATGAGATGCCTGAGCATGCGGCCGCACTGGTGGAGGCGTTCCTTTCAGGGTTGGGACCCTCGGTCGCAATTAAATCCGCCGCTGCTTGAAACTAAAGCGTTCTCGTTGACGGGGTATTACGGATTTAGGGCAAATTGCGCCCCCCCCTGTCCTGGCGGCCTGGGGAAACGAGGGGCGTGGGGTGCGGCCAGCGGAGCGGGGAGCGGGGCGGGGCCTTGCGCTTTCTCGGACGCGTCCGGAAGCCGAGTGGAGGCTAGTCGGCACCGGAAATGCGGCCCGATCTGTCCATTCCAACGATTACGCTCGAGTGACGGGCTAACCGGAAGTAATCGAGACGGCAATCCGGTGTACAGAAGAAATGGAAAGGCGGTGACTTGGGTGTCGTAGAAGCTGGTTGTTTTTCTCGATCCAGCCCGGCAGATCTATGGGATACTGTGGTCGCTATGTGGGTCTGCGGGACTCCCGAGCGAAAAGCATTTTCTTACAATAAACGTACAATGGATCGGGCAATGAGGCCTTTTTAGCCGTTGTGGCAGTTCCTGGAATCAGCAACTTACGTGCTGTCAACACCCTGAATAGTTCGACTCCCGTCGCCTCCACCACTATCTCATTTATTATCAAGTGCTTACAGGCACATCTTAATTTCGTACAATGGCGTTCTGCAGTGGCGGGTTCTCCGCCGAGACTTATCTCGCGGGTTTTCCTTTTCGCCGATTACAAACGAATCGAATGATCGGATTATTCCTGGCAGGAATGGCTGGGGAAAATTAGAGTGATTGGTCTCCCACTGTAGCGTTCTCCCGGTAGGATTTACATAACTTCCTGTTTGCCGACCACTCACCCAGAATCGTCAGATCTGCTCTAACATGCTCTGCAGTCTATAATTGCCCACACCGATGGCCCTGACCTCTGGCACAAAACTAGGTCCCTACGAAATCCAGTCTCCCCTGGGCGCTGGCGGGATGGGCGAGGTGTATCGTGCGCGGGACGTCCGCCTGGATCGCACCGTTGCGGTTAAAGTTCTGGCTTCCCACCTTTCTTCTTCGCCGGAACTGAAGCAGCGCATGGAACGCGAGGCTCGAGCCATCTCTTCGCTGAA
>PLEA01000435.1:0-3716 GCA_003136335.1 Acidobacteriaceae bacterium
ACTCGAAAACGGGGCTGATCTTCGTGTCCACTCGCGAGGGCTGGGTCCACATCTTTCACGAGGACTCGCCCGACCACTACAGCGAGGCTGGCAAGGTAAAGACCGAGTTGGGTGCTAAGACCATGGCGTACGATCCGAAGACGAAGCGCATCTTCGTGGATACGGCCGAGTTTGGCAAAGCGCCGGAACCGACCAAAGAACACCCGCATCCGCGGCCGGCGCCGATACCGGGTACGTTTCATGTGCTGGTGTACGCGCCGTAAATCAGGCTCCAGCTACGGCAAGCATCAGCGCCGTATACCATACCCTACACACCGTACCGATGTTATCGCTTTTAGACGGGATGACTTGGGCGAGGGCGATAGCTGATCGGCCCGCAACCCAGGCGCGCCGAGCCTTCTTCACTACCTTCGCCGGATCGTCCGTCTCGGAAACTGGGCCCAGTTGCGGGCCCAAATCCTCATTCGTGACCACCTTGTTGGCGTGGGGCGCCTGAGACTTTTCGGCGCGCGCCTCACGCGCCACGTCTCCCATGGGCTTGTCTTGTGCAGGCGAGAGCTTTGCAGAAATCAGGACGGTTGCAGCCATCAAGGCGCCGCGGACCGCTTCTCTGATTTTCTTTTGTCTCGTTCTAGTATCGCGCCTTCGTGTGTGCCAGAGGTCGATTTGTGCAACACCGATACGCAAACAGGGAACGTCAAGTCGATTCAAGTTATGAACACCAACGATCACTTTGCGATTCACGACTAGCCTCCGAACTGGAAGTGTACATCGTAGATTTGTAGTTGCTGTTGAGAAATCGCGATTTCACTCATAACTCCGGCCTCGCCGCTATCGCGTCAGAGTTAGGTTCGCTTTCTTCGGTGGCCACACACTGGTTCCTGTTAAAATTAAACTGCATGCTGCTTCCCTTCGTCCGCGAACTCTTCGCGGACGTAGAAATGCTTCCCGCCTTCACGCGTGTAGCCTCCCACCTGCGGGAGGGCACGGGGCGCATTCGTGTCTCCGGTCTTTCGCCCACGGCAAAAGCCTTGCTGCTCGTGCTTTTACGGCGACACGCCGACCGACCTCTAATCGTCGTAGTCAACGACAACCGCGTCGTCGAGGATTTCGTCCCCGTGCTGCGAGGCTTCTGCGAACTCACCAGCGCCTGCGATCCTGAGGCCGTGGTCGCCCTGCCGGCCCGCGACGTGCTTCCGTTCCAGAATCTCTCTCCGCATCCCGAACTGCAGGAAGAGCGCGCGACTGCCCTGTGGAAGATCGCCACCGGCAAGGCGTCGATTGTGGTCTCTCCCGTGGCGGCGACCGCCATCCTTCAGCGCTCCGCCGAGTACTATTCCGATCTCGCTCGCATTCTGCGCCGCGGAGAATCGTTCGACGTTGATAACCTTCTCGCTCACTTGAACACTGTCGGCTACAACTCCGCCGATGTCGTCGAGATGCCCGGTGAGTATGCTCTGCGGGGCGGCATCCTCGATGTTTATTCGCCCGAAGCCGAGCGCCCGGTGCGCATCGAGTTCTTCGGCGACGAGGTGGAATCGATTCGCCGCTTCGATCCCGCTTCGCAGCGTTCGTCGAATCCCATGGATGAAGCGCTGCTGTTGCCCCTGACAGAAACGCCGGTCAGCGATCATCTGCTGGGCGCAATCCACACGCGGCTTTCGGGCAAACGAATCGTTGGCTCGGGAAAGCCGGGCTCGGAAGAAATCGTCGAAGCCGCGGTGCGCTCAGGCGGAGTTACCGTTTTCCCCGGCTGGGAGTTCTACGCCCCGGTGGCTGGAGCCGACCGCACGGTCTTCGACCTGCTTCCCCACGCGGCCGTGTTGCTCGACGAGCCCGATCTGCTGCGCGCCGAGTTCGACCGCTTCTGGACTCGCGTCGAAGAAGCTCACGAGCGCAGCGGCGTCGGCAATCTGGTGCGTCCCGTGGATTTATATCTTCCACCCGACGATTGGTGGAAGAAAGTCGCATCTCTGACCGGAGCTGACATCGAGCATCTCGGTATCACCCGTAGCGAAGATGCGGACTCCTCAGTCACTTTCCTAACCCAGCCCACTCCGCGCTTCCACGGCGCGGTTCCCATGATGCTCGAAGAAGTGCAGAAGCTTACCGGACAGGGAAATCAGGTGCTGTTTTCCGTGCCCAATACCGGTGAAGTTGAGCGCCTGGCCGACATCTTTACCGAATACAACGTTTCGTTCCGCCTGGGAAGCCGCACTCGCGGGGGCGAAAGTTATGCCGACGAGACCAGCTACTTCGCCGGCGAAGTTCTCACCACGACGCTCGCGAAAGCCTATGTTCCCGATGGAGCGCTGTTCCCGGAAGCGCACCTCGCCATCTTCGGCGCTCGGGATTTGTTTGATGAATCGGATACGGTGGCTTCGCGCCCGCAGCGTCAGAAGTCGAAAGTCTCGGCGTTCCTTTCTGACTTCCGCGACTTGCAAGTCGGCGACTACGTCGTTCACGTCGAACACGGCATCGGCCAGTATCAGGGCCTGAAGGAAATCAATCAGGGCGATGGCAACGCCGAGTTCATGTTGCTCGAATACGCCGAGGGCGCGCGGCTCTACGTCCCGCTCACGCGTCTCGACCTGATTCAGAAATATCGCTCGTCTGAAGGCGCGAAGCCCGCGCTCAGTCACCTGGGTACGCAAGCGTGGACCAAGACCAAGGCGCGCGTGCGCAAGGCCATGAAAGACATGGCCGACGAACTTCTGAAGCTTTATGCTGAACGGAAGACGGCCGTCGGACACTCGTTTCCCGCGGGCAACGACTTCGTTCGCGAGTTTGAAGATGCATTCGAGTTCAGCGAGACCGAAGACCAGGCGCAGGCCATCGCCGACGTGACGCGCGACATGGAATCATCGCAGCCCATGGACCGCCTCCTCTGCGGCGATGTCGGCTACGGCAAGACGGAAGTCGCGATGCGCGCCGCGTTCAAGGCCATCGGCGACAACAAGCAAGTTGCCCTGCTTGCCCCGACCACGGTGCTCGCCTTCCAGCATTACGAAACCTTCAAGCAGCGCTTCGGACCTTTTCCCGTCACCATCGAAATGATCAGCCGCTTCCGCAACCCCAAACAGCAGAAAGAAATTTTGCAGAAAACGGAAGCCGGCAAAATCGACATTCTTATCGGCACACACCGCATCCTCTCCAAAGATCTCAAGTTTGCCGACCTCGGCCTGCTCATCGTCGATGAGGAACAGCGCTTCGGCGTTCGCCACAAAGAACGCATTAAGCAGATGCGCAAGCAGGTCGACGTCCTCACCATGTCGGCCACGCCCATCCCGCGCACGCTGCACATGTCCTTGGTCGGCCTGCGCGACATGAGCGTGATCGAAACTCCGCCCAAAGATCGCATGGCGATTCAGACCGTCGTCGCCAGCTGGGACGACAAACTCATCCAGTCTTCTATCGAGCAGGAACTCGAGCGCGGCGGCCAGGTTTACTTCGTGCACAACCGCGTGGAGAGCATCTGGGAAATCGCCGCCAAGCTGCAGGAGTTGATCCCGAAGGCGCGCGTCATCGTCGGCCACGGCCAGATGGGAGAAACCGAACTGGAAAAAGTGATGTTGCAATTCATGCATCACGAAGCCGACATTCTCGTCGCTACCACGATTATCGAGAACGGCCTCGACATTCCGCTCTGCAACACGATTTTGATTAACCGTGCCGACCGCCTCGGCCTCTCCGAGCTCTACCAACTGCGCGGCCGC
>PLEA01000435.1:3790-5046 GCA_003136335.1 Acidobacteriaceae bacterium
GCCGTCCGCGAAATGAAGGGCGAAGCCGCTTCCGACGAGGCCGAAACGCAACTTAATCTGGGCCTCAATATCCGCATCAATGCCGATTACATTCCCGAAGAAAACCAGCGCCTGCAGATGTACAAGCGTGTAGCGCGCGTCGAAACCGAATCACAACTGGGCGATGTAGGAGCGGAATTGCAGGATCGCTACGGACCGCCACCGCCGCCGGTGCGCAACCTTCTCGACTACGCCTCGCTCAAGCTGCTGTGCATTCGTGTAGGCGTCAATGCCATCGAGCGCAAGCGCGATTTCGTAACTTTCAAGTTCCGCCAGAACGCCGCTGTCGATCCAGAACAGCTGGCCCGCTTCGTCTCCGCCCAGCGCGGCGCGCAGTTCACTCCCGACGGCATGCTGAAGTTCGCTTTAAAAGCCACGGCCGCAGAAGAAGTCCTGCGAGCCCTGCGCACCGTTCTAGAGCAACTGGCCAGCGAGGAAGCGGCATTAGAAGTTCAATCCGGAACGAGCCAGAAACATTCTCAATGACGATGGAGCAGGAAACGCTTCGTTATCGCCAGTCACAAACGTACCAGTTACAATTGTCCGGCTCCGATTTGAGCTAACGACCAACGACCAACGACGCACGGCCGCCCCATGAAAATGAGAGTCCGCAAAGCCGTATTCCCCGCCGCCGGCCTGGGCACCCGCTTTCTGCCCGCGACCAAAGCCCAGCCCAAGGAAATGCTTCCTCTAGTCGACAAGCCCATCATTCAGTACGGCGTCGAAGAGGCAATGGCTTCCGGCTGCGATCAGATCGTCATCATCACCGGGCGCGGCAAGCAGGCCATTGAAGATCACTTCGATGTCAGCTACGAGCTGGAAAAGATGCTCGAAGAGCGCGGCAAGACCGATCTGCTGAAGATTGTGCGCAACATCTCCGACATGATGTACGTGGCTTATGTCCGCCAGAAAGAAGCGCTGGGCTTGGGCCATGCCGTGTTGATGGCGCGCGAACTCGTGGGCAACGAGCCCTTCGCTGTGCTCTTGGCCGACGACGTTATCGACAATCCCGTCCCCTGCCTAAAGCAGATGGTGGACGTCTTTGACCAGAAACAATGCTCCGTGATCGCCGCCCAGGTGGTGGAAGGAAAGATGATCTCCTCCTACGGAGTCTTCGATGCTCAACCCGCCGAGGGATTTAACGGTCGTCTCTTCGAGATCCGCAACATGGTAGAAAAGCCCAAGCCCGAGGAAGCCCCGTCAAACCTGGCGATCAT
>PLEA01000030.1 GCA_003136335.1 Acidobacteriaceae bacterium
TTCCGCTCGCGCCTCATTGTGGGCACGGGAAAATACAAATCCTTCCAGGAAACGGCGCGTGCGCTCGAAGCCAGCGGCGCAGAGATGGTTACGGTCGCGGTACGCCGCGTGAACCTGGATCGGAATAAGGAATCGCTGCTCGACTACATCGATGCGAAGAAGTATTTTCTGCTGCCGAACACCGCGGGATGCTACACCGCCGACGAGGCCGTCCGCGCGGCGCGTCTGGGGCGCGAAGTCGGCCTTTCTGATTGGGTGAAGCTGGAAGTAATTGGCGATCAAGCCACACTTTATCCGGACGTGCAGGCGACGCTGGAAGCCACCCGCGTGCTGGTGAAGGAAGGCTTTACCGTGCTGCCCTACACGTCAGACGACATTGTTTTTGCGAAACGTCTGATCGACGCGGGAGCGGCTACGATCATGCCCCTGGGCGCGCCCATCGGCAGCGGCATGGGAATTCAGAACCAGGCGCACATTCGCATTCTGCGCGAAATGATCACAGGCGTGCCGTTGATTGTGGATGCGGGAGTGGGCACGGCCTCGGATGCCGCGATCGCGATGGAACTGGGAGCGGACGCGGTGCTCATGAATACAGGCATTGCCAACGCCCAAGATCCGGTGCTGATGGCGGAAGCCATGCACCATGCGGTGCTGGCCGGACGCCAGGCGTATTTGTCGGGCCGCATGGCGAAGAAGTTGTACGCCACGGCGAGTTCCCCGCTGGAAGGCGTAGTGCGTTAGGTTTCGTGTGGCGCGGGCGCCCCGCCCGCGTTTCGTAGAGACGGTGCTGGCAACGTCTCGCTCTCACCAGCGTCCGAAATGCCGCCGGCAGAGACGTAACAAGTTACGTCTCTACGAGAAAGAGGGCGGCTCTCGCCGCCCTCGATTAGCTTCAATCCGTGGCCCTGATCAAAGCATCTTTGCGCTCTCGACGTGGATCGAATCGCCAGTCACCGCGCCAGTTATGGCGATATGATGGCCTTCGTGTCCCTTCAGGGCGTCCGGATTGTCGACCATCAGGATCTTCTGATCCTTGTCGGTGACGATCACCATTTTCGCGCCCGCAGCCAGGCATTTCTTGGTACAGGCCTCCCCCTTGGCGTTGGCGTCCTTGGCGCCGCACTTGTCATTGCTCACCCAGCCTTTGACGGTGGCGCTCTTGCCCATATCGTCAAACGCCATCGCCGTCAGGGCGAACACAAAACAAATCGCAAGACATAGCACTAACACTTTTCTCATGGCCGGTTTTCTCCTTTTTGAAATTCAGATTGCGGCCCCATGCCACAAGAACCCGTGCGTCGAAGATTGTGCCGATCCTTCCGGAGCAGCAGTCCCCGTTCGATTGTGAAATGAGGCACGGGAAATATACCACAGAGGTACAAAGGGGTTGTCAGCACACTGTCAGATGCATGCTCAGAGGTTGCACGACAGGAAAATTGAGCAGGCTATTTTTTCGCGGAGTGAGTGGCGGGGAACACGGGTTTCGCCGCAATCGGAGGAACGTAGACATACTCTCCAGGCTTGGCATAACCCAGTTGCTCGCGCGCCTCTTTTTCAATGGACTTCTGATCGCTCTTCAGGCCCTGGATCTTCTGGGTAAAGCGATCATTCTCCTGCTGCACCTGAACAATCTGCTTGTGCAACGCATCGTGCTCGGCACGCTTCTGCTTATAGATGACCATTCCATTCGCACCGAACATTACATGGACGAACAACGAAGCGGCCAGCACAGCCACAGCCATAGTCGCGATGCGGCGCCGCAGAGCGTAGATTCGGAGGAGCATTGGCCGAGCCCGCTCGATCCACGACGCGGCCAACGCTTCCGCCTGCGGCGCGCGATCGGCCATGGCACGCAGACCGTCCTCCGGGCGCGGGAATTTGGCCATCCGGTACAAGGGTTTCACGGTCGGAACCTTCCGCAACTGCCGTTACTCAAAAATCCAATGTTTCGCGGCCGCACTCAGCGCCTCCAACCCCTTCTTACTGCGCGCTTCGGTGTAGACCCGCACAACCGGTTCGGTTCCCGATAACCGGTAACAGACCCAGGAACCGTCGCCGAACAGCAGCTTCAATCCGTCAGTGCGGACAACCTGGATCACCACCCGCCCGGCGAAATCGCGCGGATCGGACTGCAGCTTCTCAGTGAACTTCGCCTTGACCTCGGGCGTCAAGCGGAAGTTCTCCCGCTGCGGATAGTAGGAACCAACTTGGTTACACACCGCCTCCAATTGTTCGCCCAGGGACTTGCCTCTTTTCGCGACGGCTTCACAGCACAGAAGGCCGGCCAGCAAGCCATCCTTTTCTGGCACGTGATGACGGATCGAAAGGCCTGCGCTTTCTTCGCCGCCAATCGCGATCTTGTCCTGCATGATCAGCTCGCCGATGTACTTGAAGCCCACCGGAGTCTCGTGCAACTCGACGCCGTGTGACTCGGCCAAAGCGTTGATCAGGTTGGTGGTCGCGACGGACTTCGCCACGCCGTTCTTCCAGCCTCGGCTCTCGACGAGGTAGTCGAAGAGCAGGGCAATTACGTAGTTCGGCTGCAGAAACGTTCCGTCGGAGTCGACGATGCCGAAGCGGTCGGCGTCGCCGTCGGTCGCAATGCCGATCTGTGCTCCAGTCTCGCGCATCTTTTTTCGCAGATCTTCCAGCAGATGGTCGTCGGGTTCGGGGGCGTGTCCGCCGAATAGGACGTCGCGGTAGTCGTGCACTGTGGCTACTTGTACGCCGGCGCTGCGCAGCAGTTCGTCGGAATATCCGCGAGCCGCGCCCCACATGGGATCGAAGACAACCCGGAGGTTTGCTTTGCGAATGACTTCCAGATCCACGATCTCAGCCAGGCGCTTCAGGTAGGCCGGCTTGGGATCAAGCGTTCCGCGAGCCGGAGCTGCGGCGCGACTTTTGGTGGACTGAGCACCATCGCCCGCGACAATTTCGGCTTCAATCTTTTGCGTAACTTCGGGCAAGGCAGGGCAACCGTCGGGAGTAGAAAATTTGATTCCGTTGTATTCGGGGGGATTGTGCGAGGCGGTGAAATTAATGACTCCATCTGCCTTGTTGTTAATTACAGCGTGGGCAAATGCCGGAGTAGGGGCGGCCTCGGCAACTACAAGCGGCGCGATTCCGTGCGCCGCCAGGATTTCCGCCGCCATCGCGCAGAAAGTCTCACCGAGAAACCTCGGATCGCGTCCCACAATCACGCGTGCGCCCAGCGGCTTCTGCGAAGCGACGTAGCGGGCGATCCCGCCCACGGCGCGCTGCACATTGGCAAAGGTGAACTCTTCGGCCATGACCGCCCGCCAACCCGACGTGCCAAACTTGATTTGCGTTAGCATGAAAGAACCCTCGCTGCCTCGAATCTTGCCGCGGCCCTCGTGGCGCATTCCGACGGCGGAGGGCCGACGTGTGATTTTATATGACTGACAAACGAATCGTCCTCTCCACCGCCGGGTCCGAAGACGAGGCCCGCAAGATCGCACGCCATCTGGTCGAGCAGCGGCTCGCCGCCTGCGTGAACGTCGTTCCACAGATTGAATCGATCTACCGGTGGCAGGGGAAAGTGGAGTCGAGCAGGGAATGGCTACTGATTATTAAGACGACGGTGGAGAAATTTCCTGCAGTGCGCGACGCCATTCGGGAATCGCACTCCTACGAACTTCCGGAGTGCGTTGCCATCAGTATTGCGGACGGCAGCGCCGGCTACCTGGAATGGATTGACCAGTCGGTGAAGTAGTCATTTCCCAGACAGTGTGGATTTTGTCTTAGCCCGCGCGACCGCGCAGGTTCAGGCGCCAGTAGTCTAACGAAAACGGCGGATCATCGACTGAAGCCTGCTGGGTCAACTCTGCCATGAACTCTGCGCGAAGTTCTTCCGAAGGAATGTTCTCGAGATGCCGCCGCAAAATGATGTTGCGCACGAATTCGTTGTACTGCTCGGCACCGTCGAGAACCGTGGGTGCCGCTTCAATCGAGGTCTCGCCTGCAACAAACCCAGCGCGCCGCAGACTCTCAGCCGCGCCCTCCGCATCCTGATAAAGCCAGGGCTCGTGAAAGCCGGCAAATAAATCGGCGAATTTCGGAGTCGCGGCCAGAACATTCGCCCGGCGGCGCAGGGTGATCAGGTTCGGGCCGCCTCCGCACTGGGCCTCCAGCCATCCTCCTGGAACGAGCACCCGGCGCAGGTTCGCAAACAATCGATCGTGGTCGAGTACCCAATGAAACGCCGCTGTGCTCACGATGCCGTCGAAGGCACTTTCAAAAGGAAGGTGTAGGAGATCACACGCTACGAGGCTCACTCGGGTTCCGAACTGTGGCGAGAGGTGCTCGTGCGCCGCGCCCAGCATGTTTTGCGAGAGGTCCACGCCAACCACGCAGCCACGCGGTAATGCTTCCAGCAGATCAGCGGTCAGACGGCCGGTTCCACATCCTGCATCGAGCACAACTTCGTCGCCGCGCAAGCGCAACCGCGACAGCACTTTCTTGCCCCAGCTCACCTGCGGCCCGGAGAGGCGATGGTAGACGGCGGAGTTCCACTCGCGGAAAGAAGATTGATTTTGCTTGGAAGTCATCACCTGGTGAAACGAAGCATCCCCCAGGAGCTTAAAGCCCCGCTTTTTTGCTGACTCGGACGGCACGGCTGAAGCCGCGCCCTTCCCATAACCACGGGGTTGATCCGCGTTCATCCGTAAAATCCGTGGCCAAGAAGTTTTTAGATCGTGTTTAGCGCACCGTCCAGATCGTCGAGAATGTCATCCACGTCCTCGATCCCCACGGAAATTCGCACCAAGCCGTCGGTGATGCCGATGGCCTTGCGACCCTTCGCGCCCAACGCCGCGTGCGTCATGGTCGCGGGATGTGAGATGAGAGTTTCGACGCCGCCCAGTGACTCGCCCAGCGAGCACACGCGCACTTTTTTTAGCATCTTGTTCGCGTTTTCTAGAGAGCCGGTCTCAAACGTGATCATCGATCCAAAGCCGCTCATCTGCCGCCTGGCAAGTGCATGCTGCGGATGGTCCGGCAAACCCGGATAGAACACGGCCTTCACTTTTTTGTGCCTGGAGAGAAAATCGGCGACGATGCGGCCGCTGCGGTCGTGAATCTCCATCCGTGCGGCCAGAGTCTTCACTCCGCGCAGCACGAGCCAGCATTCGAAGGGAGAAAGAATCGCACCGGCCGCTTTCTGCAGAAACGCCAGCTTGCCAGCGTGCTTCTGCTTTGCGCAAACCACCACGCCGCCCAAACCGTCGCTGTGCCCGTTCAGGAACTTCGTGGTGGAGTGCACCACCATGTCCGCGCCCAGCGCGAGCGGCTGCTGGAAATACGGAGACATAAATGTGTTGTCGACCACCAGGGAAACTTTCTTCTGGCGGCATATCTGGCTAATGGCCACAAGATCACTCAGCCGCATCAAGGGATTCGTCGGCGTCTCCACGTAAGCCATCCGCGTGTTTTTGCGGACGGCGCGTTCCACGTTCTGCGCGTCAGAAGTGTCGACGTAAGAAAATTCCAGCCCGAAGCCCGCCATCACTTGGTTGAACAGTCGAGGCGTGCCTCCGTATAAATCGTTGCCGCACACCACGTGGTCGCCGGACTTCAGCATGCTGACGATCGCATTGATAGCGGCCATGCCGCTGGCAAACACGCGGGCCGCCACGCCGCCTTCGAGTGCGGCGAGATTCGTCTCCAGCCGCGTGCGCGTGGGATTCGACACGCGGGAATATTCATATCCCTTGTGCTCGCCGATGCCTTGTTGAACGTAGGTCGAGGTGGGATAGATGGGCACGGCCACAGCTCCGGTCAAAGGGTCCGGCTCCTGCCCGCGGTGAATGGCACGCGTAGCAAAACCTGGTTCTTTATTTTTTTTCATGAGTTTGAATCTGCGAGATCTGCGGCTCTAAATGCCGCCCTCAAAAATTTTCTTGGACAAATACCGCTCGGCCGAATCTGGAATGATGGTCACGACGCGCTTCCCCTGGCCCAGCCTCTTCGCAACTTGCAGCGACGCGAACACCGCAGCCCCGCCGCTCGATCCCGCCAGCACGCCTTCCTGCACGGCCAAGGCGTTGACGGTACCGAACGCATCATCATCCATCACCATCATCACTTCATCGCACACCGAGCGATCAAAGGTTTTCGGGATGAAGCTGGTGCCGATCCCTTCCACTTTGTGCGGCCCAGGTTCCCCTCCGCCCAGTGTCGAACCTTGGGTTTCGACTGCAAACGCCAGCACGCGAGGCAACTTCTCCTTCACATAGCGCGCGACTCCAGAGAAAGTTCCCGAGGTGCCGCATCCGAGCACGACGGCATCTATTTTCCCGTCCATCTGTTCGAAGATTTCGTGAGCAGTAGTTTCGTAGTGATAGTCAGGATTGGCGAGATTCTCGAACTGCCCGGCCATAAACGCGGTGGGATCGCTGGCGACGAGTGCCTTCGCCTGCTGGATGGCGCCCTGCATGCCCTCGGCATCGGGAGTGCGGACCACCTCGGCACCAAGGGCCCGCATGATGATCACTTTTTCCTGAGAAAAATTCTCCGGGACGAACAGCCGCACCTTGTAGCCACGGTTCACGCCGATCAGCGCGAGGCCGATGCCGGTGTTTCCAGCGGTGGCCTCGACAATCGTGCCACCGGGTGCAAGTTTTCCTTCCTCTTCAGCGCGCTTGATAATCCCAACCGCTGCGCGGTCTTTCACGCTGCCTCCCGGATTTAAGTACTCCAGCTTGGCGAAGACGTCCGCCGATCCCGTCGGAATCAGCCGCTTCAACTGCAACATGGGAGTTCCGCCGACCAGTTGGGTAATGTCGTCGGCAACGCGCAGGCGGGACATTTCAGAAGTTTTCGAAGTCACCTTACAGGGTACGGGGGAGCGTGCAGGATCGTCAATTAGCGAAGGACTTAGGTGCTGGTGCAGTTTGGATCGTTGGACCTGGCGTTCCAAGGCGTCACCACGATCTCGGCGCAGTTCAGCCGAGGGAGGGATCTGGCGGGAGCTACGCTGGATGCGGCCGGCCTGCGCACGAGATCCTTCTCTTCGCCTGAAAAACGGCTTCGCTCAGGATGACTCCCATACTCAGGCTATAATTCCCCCCACCGAAACCAGAAAGGAATCGCATGCGACGGTTCGCCGCAGTGCTGTTGATCTTCAACCTGTTTTTTCCATCACTGTTGTTGGGCGGGGACGAGACTGCGCTAGTGGGCTACTCGCCCCGCTCCAGCCAGACCGAGCGCGAGTGGGAAGCGAAATTTCGCGCGATCCCTGATCCGGCCAACCTGAAGGAATACATGCGGCGCCTCAGCGCACGTCCGCACCACGTCGGGTCACCATACGACAAGGAGAATGCCGAATGGATTCTCGCACGCTTTAAAGAATGGGGACTCGACGCTCACATCGAGACCTTTGACGTACTGTTTCCTACGCCGAAGGTGCGTGTTCTGGAAATGATCGAGCCCACCAAGTTCACTGCCAAACTGGAGGAGCCGGCGCTCGCAGTCGATCCAACCTCGAATCAGAAGTCGGAGCAACTTCCCACCTACAACGCATATTCGATCGACGGCGACGTGACCGCACCCCTGGTCTTTGTAAACTACGGGCTGCAGGAGGACTACGAAAAGCTCGACCGGCTGGGCATTTCCGTGAAGGGCGCGATCGTGATTGCAAAGTACTACCACTCCTGGCGCGGAGTGAAGCCCAAAGTCGCGGCCGAGCACGGAGCCCTTGGCTGTCTCATCTATTCGGAGCCGCACGATGACGGTTACACCCGCGACAACGTGTTCCCCCAAGGGCCGATGCGTAATCCGGACGGCGTGCAGCGCGGAAGTGTAATGGACTTTGCCTCGTCAAGTCCGGGCGATCCGCTCACTCCGGGCATTGGCGCCACGCCCGGTGCCAAGCGGCTGGCGCTGAAAGACGCGAAGAGCCTCACCAAGATTCCCGTGCTGCCGATTTCCTACGGCGACGCCCAGCCCCTGCTCGCCGCGCTCAAAGGGCCGATGGCTCCGGACGATTGGCGTGGGAGTCTGCCGATCTCGTATCACGTGGGGCCAGGTCCGGCGAAAGTCCATCTGAAAGTCGAATTCAATTGGGACACGAAACCCGTGAACGACGTCATCGCGAAAATTCCCGGCAGCGTTGCGCCCGACGAGTGGATCATCCGCGGCAATCATCACGACGCGTGGGTGAATGGCGCCGACGATCCCATTTCCGGTCAGGTCGCCATGTTGGAAGAAGCGCGCGCGTTGGGCGATCTCGTAAAACAGGGATGGAAGCCGAAGCGCACGATTATTTATTGTGCGTGGGATGGCGAAGAACCCGGATTGCTCGGCTCGACTGAATGGGCCGAAACGCATGCCGCCGAACTTAAGCAGCACGCCGTCGTTTACATTAATTCGGACAACAACAGCCGCGGCTATCTGAATGTTTCCGGCTCGCATTCGCTGGAACCGTTCGTGAGTGATGTCGCGCGCAATATTATTGATCCCGAGAAAAATATTTCGGTTTTGCAACGCGATCAGATGCGCCGGGCTGGCGCGGGCGGTCCCGGCGGCGGGGGGCGTGGTGGCCGCGGCGATGCAGCGGCTGCGCCAGCTGGACGCGGCGGCGGCGGGCAGACTTTTCAAATTGGCGCGCTTGGTTCCGGCTCTGACTACACGGTATTTTTGGATTTCCTCGGTGTAGCCAGCATGGATATACGTTACGGAGGAGAGGATAATAGTGCCGGCGTTTATCATTCGATTTACGATGACTTCTACTGGTTCACGCATTTTGATGATGTGAACTTTCTTTACGGCAAGGCGATGTCGCAAACAATTGGCACCGCCGTAATGCGTATGGCCGACTCGGATCTTCTTCCTTTCGATTTCAATGCGCTCACCGCTACCGTGCGGCGCTACGGAACGGAGTTGGAAACGCTCGCTCAGACGGAACGCGACCAGATCATCGAACGCAATCGCCAAATTGATGACAAAGTTTTCGACGCGACAACGGACCCGCAGGAAAAATTTGTGCCGCCTTCGCGCGAAGACGTGCCCCCCTTCCTGAATTTCACTCCACTGCGCAACGCGATTGAAACTCTCGCGCGTTCGTCCGAGCGCTATGGCCGTGCGCACTCAGCTGCGATGCGAGACAATGCGGCGCTCACTGCTCCTTCAATGACAGATGTAAACATGCGGCTGCTTCAGTGTGAACGCATGCTCACGGACGCGCCGGGACTGCCGGGTCGTCCGTGGTTCAAGCATATGCTCTATGCGCCCGGCTTTTATACAGGCTACGGAGTAAAGACGATTCCCGCTGTCCGCGAGGCCATTGAACAAAAACAGTGGAAGCTGGCTGACGAACAAATTATTCGTGACAGCGGCGTGCTTGAAAAAGAAGCCTCCGCAATTGACGCCACAGCCGCGGCGCTGGAAAAGGCCGCGAACCACTAGACGCCCGTGCTTATTGACTGTTGTGAATTGACCGGGCAGGGTGCGCCACCGCGCCGCTCCGAAAACATCAAACCACCGTGAATATAACTGCGTTGTTCGGTCTGTTGGGCGGACTGCTCGTTATCGCCTTCACGGCGAACCGGCTTTTCAGTTGGACGCGCGTGCCGGACGTAGTTGTTTTGATGGCCGCGGGCGTTGTGCTCGGTCCAGTTCTGCGCCTCGCCAAGCCCGCGCAATTTGTCGAAATCACGCATGCATTCGGAACCCTTGCACTGCTTTTGATTTTGTTTGAAGGCGGCCTCGAACTTAATATCCGTGAAACCATCCGGCATTTTCCCGGCGGATTTGTTTTTGGCGTCCTCTCCTATGGGCTTGCATTTGTCTTGATTAGTCTCGTCGCCCATTTCGGCCTGAAAATTTCATATTCAAACGCCGCGCTCGTCGGCGCCGTGCTGGGCTGCACCAGCAGCACTGTAATCCTTCCCGTCCTTCAGCAACTTGGCGCGCGCGAACCTGTAAAAGTTATTCTCCTGATCGAATCAACTCTCGGCGATGTGCTCGGAGTGCTCACCGTTGGATTGCTTCTTGACGTGCGTTCCGGCGCAACCACAGGCAGCGGCGATGCGCTGCGCGTGCTTGCCGTACAGATTCTGATTCCGCTCGGCGCGGCGTTCGTTGTGGGTTTCGCGTGGACACGCCTGCTGCCGCACCTTACCGCCCAGCGTTTCTGGCAAGTGCTCACTTTTGCAATCGTGCTGCTGATTTATTCTGTCACCGAATCGCTTCATGGCAATGGATTGCTCGCGGTGCTCGGATTCGGACTCACGCTTTCCAACCTGCCGGCACACAAGAACGCGGTCACGGAATCGGCTTTCTGGTTCACGCCACGAATTGCCCCGCATGAAAAGATTTTATCGTTTCACTCCGAGCTTTCGTTTCTGGTGCGCACGTTTTTCTTTGTTCTGATTGGCGTGGTCGTCGATCTTTCAGGATTGGGAAGATTGTGGTTTGTAATTCCGGGAATCCTGGCCGCCATATTTGTTTCTCGGTGGCTCGCGGTGCAAACCAGCCGCTGGAGTTGGGGCGATGTAAGGCCGGACGAGCGCGAACTGATGACCTGGATTTTTCCGCGTGGTCTGATCACCATCGTTTTGGCGCTGCAGGTGCTCGAAGCCGCTGATACCGGACTCTCATTTTTATCCGGCCTCGCGTTCGTAGCCATTCTATTTACAAATCTTTTGGTCATCATCGGCGGCATTCGCATGAGAAAAACTAGCGTGCCGGCCGCAGCGCCAGATCTAGCGTCTGACGCGATGTCTGAATCCGCGCCGATTTCGTGATGAGGCTCTCGGCCGGTGCTGGTTTCTCGCCCAGTATTCTTTCGCAGAAATCTGAAAAAGTTATCTGCTTCTGCCGGCCTCATAGCCCTTATAATGTGCGTATGGCACGAGGTTGGGAAAGCAAATCAGTGGATAGTCAGCAGGAAGATTTGCATCAGGAATCCGTTCAAGCCGCGAAATCCCGCAAGGGCGAAGAAAAACATTCACGCGAACGCGACCTTTTGGTATTAGCGCGCACCAGCATCACGCAGAAGCTCGAAGCCACTGAAAATCCCCGTTACCGTGAGCAGTTGAATCGCGCGCTCGCCGATCTCGACAAGCAGCTCAAAGCCCTCGACGCAAAATCGTAGCCTCAAAAATAATTCCCCGTTCACTCACCAAATCGCGCGAGCACATGGCCGTCCTTGCGGCTCAATAGCACCAGCGCCGCGCGTCCCGGCGCCACCGTCAAATTTATTTCGCCGCCGGAAAGCTTGTCATGCACCGCAATCTTTTCAGTGTTCGCAGATTCCGAGACAATTAAATAGAGCACGCTATCCGCCAGAACCAACGGCCGAACCAGCACGCCCGCCGGTGTCTGTCCGGTGAACGGTTTTTCCACGCCGGCCTGACCGAGTGCCCACTC
>PLEA01000019.1 GCA_003136335.1 Acidobacteriaceae bacterium
TTCAGCCCTTGCCAGGCATCGCGCGGACATTCAATCAGTTTGACGGGATCAGCCATAAAAAATTCTTAGCGACGAATTCTCACGGATCATCAATTCTTCTTTTTTTGTGGTTGCTCCGCGTTCATCAAGGTAAATCCGTAGCACGGAAAGTTGATTTACGTTTGCAGCACTCCCACTTTGAACTCCGCCACCTCCGGATTCAGCGCCGCAGCTTCGAGCGCCTGGGTGATCGCATCCCGGGTCTCGATCGGATCAATGATCTTGTCGACCCAGAGCCGGGCCGCGCCGTAGCGCGGATCGGTCTGCTCATCGTAGGTTTGCTTCACCGACTCATACAGTTCTTTTCGTTCTTACTCACTCAACTTCTTTCCGCCGCGTTCCAGTTGCTTCACTTTAATTTCGACCAGCGTTCCCGCCGCCGAATCTCCGCTCATCACCGCATAGCGCGCCGTTGGCCAGGCAAAGACAAAGCGCGGATCGTACGCCTTCCCACACATCGCGTAGTGCCCCGCGCCAAACGATCCGCCGACGATCACCGTAATCTTGGGCACCACGGAATTTGAAACCGCGTTCACCATCTTCGCGCCCGCCTTGATGATGCCGCTCCACTCCGCGTCTCGTCCTACCATGAATCCGTTTACGTCATGAAAAAAGATCAGCGGAATGAGGTTCTGGTTGCAATCCATGATGAAGCGCGCCGCCTTCTCCGCAGATTCGGTATAGATCACCCCGCCAAATTCCATGCGCTTGTGGCCTTCGTGGTCGGTGGCCTGCGCGTGCAACTTCTGATTGGCCACAATTCCCACCGCAAATCCGCCGATGCGCGCATAACCGCAGAGCACAGTCTTCCCGTACTCTGGTTTATATTCGTCGAAGCGGCTGCCGTCTACGATGCGCGCAACAATTTCTTTCATGTCGTACGGCCGCCCCGGGGACGAATCGTAGATTCCGTAAATTTCTTCCGCCGCCAGCGCAGGATCCTCCGGTTTCTTTCGGTCCCACGGGGACTGTCGCCGATAGCCCCACTTCTCAACAATTGTGCGGATCCGCGTCAGGCAGGCTTCGTCGTTCGGTTCACGGAAATCCACGGTTCCGCTGATCGCCGAATGCATGGCCGCGCCACCCAGTTCCTCGGCAGAAACTTTTTGCCCAATCGCCGCCTGCACTAAAGCCGGGCCCGCCAGAAAAAGCCCGCTGCCATCCGTCATGAGCACGTGATCGCACATGACTGGAAGATATCCGCCGCCCGCCACGCACATCCCCATAATGGCCGCGATCTGCGGAATGCCCATAGCCGACATCACTGCGTTGTTACGAAATACCCGCCCGAAATCATCGGTGTCAGGAAACACATCCTCCTGCAAAGGCAGAAACACGCCGGCGGAATCGACCAAATACATGGTTGGGATACGGTTCTCGATGGCGATGTTTTGCGCGCGAATGACCTTCTTTGATGTCATCGGAAAAAATGCGCCCGCTTTTACCGTGGCATCGTTCGCGACAATCATCACCAGTCTCGTGTGAATGCGCGCCATTCCCGTGATCACGCCTGCGGATGGCGCTCCGCCCCATTCCTCGTACATTCCATGCGCCGCGAAGGAGCCAAGCTCAAAAAAAGTACCAGCGTCCACCAATAGGTTGATGCGTTCGCGGGCTGTGAGACGTCCCTTGTTGTGCTGGCTCTCAATCGCTTTTGGCCCGCCGCCCTCGCGAATTTTCTCTTCTTCATTGCGCACTTGCGAAACCATGTCAGCCAGAAAACGCATGTTGGCTTCAAAGCGCGGGGAGGTAGCATCCACGTGCGTTTCGAGGACGCTCGAACTGGATGGCGTGCTGGACTCGTATCGGTCGGCCATGAAGGGAACAACCAGGAACCATTTACGGTATAACAGGGCAGCGCCGCGACGCAAACCTGGCCAGCGCCCACCAGAAACATGCGAACGCGGCTGATTTCATGCGACTAACCAGTTTTCTGCATCCACTGATGCAAACGGCATCCGTCATCTTCCAGCAGGAAAGTTCCTGCCCCGAAGCATTCACCGAAGATGCGATGTGAGTCGGGATCGCGAGCCGCGCGGGTAATCCACTGCTTGCCCACCTGGTACTGGCTTGCCGTGAACCATTTCTGAGGTAGCACTTCCATCAACCCTGCCTGCAGATAAAACACGTACAATGCGAACGCTGGATCGTCATTTCCCTTGGCCGGATAACTGGTGGGAACAATTAACTCATCGACCGACTTCAGTTCAGGCGGAACTTCAATCTTGTGCATGCCCGGTTCGAGGCCGAGCGGGACCTCAAAGTCGGCAACTGGCGCGGTCGCCGCGTAAATGCGCTCGCTGGATGCTTTGAACCATCCGGCAATTTCCGCCAACTCAAAGGCTTTGAGCTGATCGGGATCAAAACAGGTAAGGCGAATGCTGCGTCCTTCGGGGCACCAAATCCCAAGGTAAGATGGCGGCACAAAAAACGGACGGCAATAGGTATTTAAGGCGACGCGCGATTTAGCTGCATCCTGAACTAAGCCGAGCGAAACCACGTAGCCCAACGGTCCCTCACTGCCGTGATGGGTCCAGGCGAAGCGCTGGCCGCTGGCGGAAGGCACTTGCGGAAAAGTTTTCCAATACCAGGGAGTCGGACCGATGGTACGAGCGAGGACGTCCCGCAGACGCGAAGTGCTGATCTCAGTC
>PLEA01000160.1:0-251 GCA_003136335.1 Acidobacteriaceae bacterium
TCCGCAAAAATGTTCCGCAACCTGAACACTCAGCAAGAACTGGAGGCGGCGCAGAAGGAGGAAGTCAGCAGCCCGGAGGAAATTTCCTAGGTCCTTCGCGCAAAGCGAACGCTCAGGACGACAAACGTGTTAGTGGAAACAAGAAGAGCTAATAGCCAAGAGCCAAGCCGCATGCCCGACGTTCCCCAACCCGCGCCCTACATCGAGTTCAAAGAAGTCTCCAAAGCCTTCGGCGACAACGTCGTCCTCGA
>PLEA01000160.1:325-3352 GCA_003136335.1 Acidobacteriaceae bacterium
ATGGTTTTTCAGAACGGAGCGCTCTTCGATTCGCTCACCGTCGGCGAGAACGTAGCTTTCCCTCTTCGTGAAACGCGGGAACTCGATGAAGAGCAGACCTATCAGATCGTGGATGGTCTGCTGCAGATGGTCGGTGTGCAGGAGATGCGCGACTTGCTCCCCTCCGATCTTTCCACCGGCATGAAGCGCTCGGTCGCCATTGCCCGGGCGCTGGCCGCGCGCCCGGAATGCGTCCTCTACGATGAGCCCACTACCATGGTCGATCCCCTGATGGCGCAGTTGCTCGGCGATCTCATCAAGCGCCTCAAGATTCAACTGAACCTGACCAGCATCGTTGTCACCCACGACATGCGTCTGGCCAAGAAACTGGCAGAGCGAGTCATGTTTCTGCATGAAGGCAAAGCCATCTTCTTCGGCCCGTACGCAGAAATGGAAAAATCCCCCGAGCCCATTATTCAGGAATTTCTGGAACTGGACGAACTGAAGCTGGAAGCTTAGAAGCAGTTGCCAGTAGTCAGTTGCAGTCAGTTGCCAGTTACCAGTTGGATCATGCTGGCAACTGGCTACCGGCAACTGCCCTTAAAACCCTTGCTGCACCAAATCTTCCATGGTCAGAGAACTCTCGGCGTCGCCCTTCATCATCTTCTCAACGTATTTGGCGATCAGGTCGGCTTCCAGGTTGACCGGGTCGCCGGGTTTTAGGGAATGCAGGTTCGTCATCTCCACCGTGTGGGGAATGATGGCGATGGTGCAGCGATTCTTCTCCAGTTGTGCAACCGTCAGGCTGATGCCCTCGATCGAAATCGATCCTTTGTACACGGTGTATTTCTCGACTTCGTCCGGGAGTTCGATGTGCAACCACCAGTTTTCCGATTCGGCGATGCGCTCGAAAGCGATCACCTTGCCGACTCCATCCACATGTCCCTGCACGATGTGCCCGCCAAAGCGCCCGTCGGCCCTCATGGGAAGTTCCAGATTCACCAGCGCACCTTCGTGAATGCGCGAGAAGGATGTGCGCACCCAGGTCTCCGGTGCGAGATCGGCGCAGAACGATCCCAGCTTGATATCGAGAGCCGTGAGGCAGACCCCGCTCACGGCCACGCTGTCGCCGGTTCGCAGTTCCTTCGGAGCATGCTCGGCGGTCACGGTAATGCGCCGATTTTCGCCACGCTGCTCGATGCGAATAACGCGTCCGATTTCGTCCACAATGCCAGTAAACATAGGACCTCTCAGAATAAACACACATCATAAACCTATTCACCACAGAGACACAGAGAGAATCTATTCATGATTTTGTCTTCTCTGTGACTCGGTGTCTCTGTGGTGAAAGAAGTCATTCCCCGTACGGATCGCGCAGGTAGCCTTCCACGGCAAAGTCTTCGCCGTAGCGATGCAGTTGAATGTGTTTGACCTGCGCAGCCTGACTCATGTGAAGGAATCCCGCTCCCGCAGCGAACGGAATTGAGCCTGAGCCCGCAAGGATCTTGGGCGCGTAGTACAGAAAGACTTTGTCCACGACGTTCGAGGCTAGCGCGGCCCCATTCACCGTCGCTCCGCCCTCGATCATCACCGATGTAATTTCCAGTTGCCCCAGGCGCCGTAGAATGGCTGGCAGGTCAGGCCGTCCGTCGGGATCGACCGCGGGAATCTTCTCAATGCGAATTCCAAGTTGTTCGAGTTGCGCTCTTTTCTGCTCGTCCGCTGCGGCGCAGAAAACCAGCACGTCATTCTTTCGATCGGCTGCGACGCTTTGCACCAGCCGCGATTCGAGCGGCAGGCGCAGGCGCGAATCGAGAATCACCCGCAGCAACGGACGCCGCCGCGGACGCCCGCTGCGATCTGTGAGCAGGGGATTGTCCGAAGGAATCGTTCCCGCACCGACCATCAGCGCGTCGTTCTGATGACGGAGTTCTTGCACGTGCGCGCGCGCGACTTCGCTGGTCACCCATCCTCCGGCGGGAATGCCATAGGATCGATCCAGCGTCTGGTCAGGCGGCGGAGCGATCTTGCCGTCGAGCGTCATGGCTGCTTTCAGCGTCACCAGAGGCGTGCCGTGACGGATGTAGCGCGCAAACGCCTCGTTCAGGCGGCGAGCCTCATCTTCCAGACGGCCGACTTCGACGTGCACGCCTGCCGCGCGCAGTTTTTCGAATCCTTGTCCGCTCACTTTGGGATTGGGATCCGGCATCGACGCCACCACGCGATGAATTCCCGCGGCAATCAGTGCGTCGGCGCATGGAGGCGTGCGTCCCTGGTGCGCGTGCGGTTCGAGGTTGATGTAGAGAGTTGCGCCGCGAGCCTTGCTGCCGGCTGCCTGGAGAGCGATAACCTCGGCGTGCTTCACGTCGCTGTAGGTGTAGGTTCCGGTTCCCACCACGTTGCCGTCAGGGTCAGCAATCACCGCGCCGACATACGGATTAGGCGAGGCTAGTCCCAAGCCTTGGCGCGCGAGTTCCAGCGCACGATGGAGAAGCGTTTCGTCTGCGGAGTGAGCGTGCATTGAGGGAGAAATCTATCACGCGGTTCCGGCTTTTACTTGTGTTCGAAGAAAAAAGCGTTAACCGCAGAGGACGCGCAGCAGGGACGCGAAGGGCGCCGAGACGGGCAACGCACTGATTGCTCATAGGCGGCGCGGAGGAAAGCTCTGGTACGAATCCTCTTCGAGCTCGGCTACTGCGGCGCCGTTGCGCCCTTTCGGGCCGCGACGCACGGGGGCATCGCATAGGCGTACGGATCACCAGGAGGCGCAGGCTTCTTACCGAACAGACGTTTCAAGAAGTCGAAAGCGACTTTAAATCGCAAGCGTTTCTCAGGATCATCCGGCATACGCTTCTCCTATTCAAACAGCGAATCCACAAATTCTTTTGGGTCAAAGGGCAGCAAGTCGCCAGCCTTTTCGCCGACTCCGACGTAGCGCACAGGCAATCCAAGTTCGCGTGAGATTGCAACCACCACGCCGCCTTTCGCCGTGCCATCCAGTTTAGTCAGAACGATTCCTGTAACTCCGGCGGACTCGGTGAACATGCG
>PLEA01000471.1 GCA_003136335.1 Acidobacteriaceae bacterium
CGAGTAAATCACATGGAAATTGAGCTGGAGCGCAAATTGTCTGTAAGATGCTGAATTAATGAGTAAAATTATTTGACATTGCGCGTGAATCACTTTGGCGCCGCTTCGCGGCGCCCACCAGGGCGGATGAAAATGGGGGGACTTGACAGGTTTGGGAGGATAGAGACAGATCCCCTGCGAATCAAGAGGCCGTTTTTCCGTTGGTGCTGATTAGAAGCCCGTGCGTGAATCTGGTCAGGACGCGCTTACTGGAACCAGCAACTGTTGTCATCCGCTCGCGCGGATGAACACGCGTAGGAAAGTCATTCATCCGTTTTCCAGGCGTCTTTCGCTCGGCGATCACAAGGAGCCTGTTGTGAAAGCGAACCATCGGCGTTGTTGTGGCATTGACGTCCACAAGAACAGTGTTACGGTGTGCGTACTGCCTGCCGTCGGGCAGCCGCGCATGGAGATCAGGAGACGGAAGTTTCGCACTTTTACGCGCGATCTGAAGCAGTTGCGAGCCTGGCTGAAGAACTGCCAGGTGACCGATGTGGCTATGGAGTCGACCGGCCAGTACTGGAGATCCCTTTGGAATCTGCTGGAGGGAGAGTTCGCGCAGTTGATACTCGTCAACCCCCAGCACATCAAGGGATTGAACGGCTACAAGACCGATCCCAAAGATGCGCTATGGATTGCCGGACTGCTGGAGAGCGGCAAACTCAAGAACAGTTGGGTACCGCCCCGGCCGATTCGGGAACTCAGGGATCTGACGCGCCAGCGAGTGCACGTGCTCGAAGACCTGAACCGTGCGAAGAACCGGATCGAGCAGTTGTGCCAGGCCGGCAACATCAAAGTATCTTCTGTGGCGACCGACTTGTTCGGAGTATCGGGACGGCGGATGCTGAAGGCAATCGTGGAAGGCAAGCGCGATGCAGGTTGGATGGCGGACTATGCGCAGGGAAAGTTGCGCGGCAAGCGGAGGGACCTTGAGCGGGCGCTGGAAGGCACCTTCACAGACGACCAGCGATGGCTGCTGGATAAAGAACTCCGGCAGGTAGAGTGGCTGGAGGCGCAGGTGGTGACGCTCGAACAGGAGATTGAGCGGCGCGTGGTTCCGTTTGAGGAACAGATCCGGCGGCTGGTGACGATTCCCGGCATTGAACGCAAAACCGCGTGGACCATCGTAGCTGAGATCGGGGTCGACATGAGCGCGTTTCCCGACGCACGTCATCTTGCCAGTTGGGCCGGCCTGTGTCCCGGTAACCGCGAAAGCGGCGGCAAGCGGATGAGCGGGCGAACGCGGAAAGCGAACCGTTATGTGAAACGCGCCATGTGCCAGGCGGCGTGGGCCGCGACGCATGCTAAAGACACTTACCTTTCAGCGTTCTACCGGCGGATGTCTGTGCGCAAGGGATCGCCCAAGGCTGTGATGGCGCTGGCCCATCACCTGATCACGGTCGTCTATCAGATGCTCAGCCGCGCCGAGGACTACATCGAACTCGGCGGCGATTATTACGACCGGCGGAACAAGCCGAAAGTCGTCGCCAGATTACTGCACCGTTTGGCGAGGCTCGGTTACTACGCTCAGCTCAGCCCCATCGGCCCTCCCCCGAAAGCGGAAGATCCCTCCGCGCCCGAAGCCAGACAGACGACACCGATTGCCGCAAAGAAGCGAGGCCGCCCTTGCAAGTGCATGGAGCGCGGAATTATTTGCAAACATACAACCTCGTTGAATGTTAACCCATTGATTCAACAGCCGTCTTCGGGAGCCTAATTTTCGTAGGAACGGCCGGCCCGAGGCGCGACCGCCCGAGAGGACAGGTGCCAGCAGATCTCTTCATTAATTCGTCAAGTTGGAGTAACGCCGACGTATCGGGAGTGTTCTCCCAGAACGCCGTTGCGCGGGAGCGGGGGAGGAAGCACGTCGGCGGCTTGCCGACCACTCGCTCATATGGTTTCCGTCAACAACGTTTCACGGGACCGATCCTTCGCATCGACTGAATCCAGACCATTCTCCGAGTAGCGCGTGATCCGCTCAGAGGTGAATGCCCGCCTTCCTAATCGCCGCTTCAGCGGCGGTTTGCTGGTGGGAAGGGGATTTCGCAATAGCTAACCCACTGTTCAGGCATTGAGCGAATCAGCTAACGTGCTCCCACTGCCATCTCGACTTCTTGATCAATCCTAGAGAGCGGAAAGGACTTTGGGAGGCATTGTATTGCCCCTCTCGCAATCGCGATCTGCGGATCCTGTACGACGGCACTCACAACGATCACCGGTATCGCGGCGCACTTCGGATCCGACTTCATACCCTGCAACACGTACCAGCCGTCCTGGACGGGCATATTGATATCAAGCAGGACGACGTCCGGCCTTCTGGTTTTTGCGAGACTGAGAGCCGACTCTCCGTCATATGCGATACAGGTGTCGAAGCCCATCTGCGTGAAATGGACTTCGAGAAGCTGAGCTGCGTCCCGCTGATCGTCGGCGATCAATATGAGCTGACGTCGGGGTTTTTCGTCCTGATTATACTCCTGCTGATAACTGATGCTGAGATCATCGTGCGGGGCCTGCTCGGGCGGGTCTTCAAAACTGGCATCTCTCCAGAGATCCACCAACTCTCCTTCGCACCATTCCTGAGCGTACCTCTCGGATTCGTCGCTGAGATCCACCAGGCAGCGGCCGATTTCCTTCAGGATAAGCCCTCTATTTCCGGCCGTGCGCGCAAGTGTCATCCGTACAAACGGATCGGATGCCAAGTAGCGCGCATCCCGCAGAAAATACAGCAAAAAATTCTGTTCTTCATCTTTTTTATAGCGAACGACATCTTCTTCTGAATAGGCAAAAAGGCAATCGTTACGGAAGTCGAAATCCTTTAATTTGCCTTGTAGTTGCGGACCATGGTGGACGAAATCGGGCCCCTCGATTCGATTTTTTTCCGGATCGAATTCGGCCTCGGAGCCCGGATAGACAGCCACGGTCCTGTTTCCAAATCGCCCGATGGCAATCACAGGCGCAGGGTAGGTGCTTAGCATGCAACTATGCCCGAGCAACTCGAATCGGAGTTCATTCATAGGACATCACGTCAGTGCCGTCAGAGGTAGTGCCGAATCACTTGGTTGTACGCCGCTTTCTCCAGAATATCAGCATGCTCTTCGGGATGCTTCGGAGGGAAGATTTCATACCGATGGTGTGGCAGCTTGCTTTGCGTCGGCCCTCCATTAGGGAACAGCTTCTCAAGGAGCTGGGCGAACACAAGTTCGAACCCCCGCGGGAACCCCACCCAGAGCAAATGGCTTCTCAACGAGATCGGCTGTGAGTGCTGGACCTCCATTCTCCTCCACCACCTGCCTGCATTGAAAGGCGGCGCTTTAAGAAAATGATACAGATCCTCGCAGAGCTGTCCTCGCGTCAAGAGGTCTTGGCGCGGAGGACCCGAAAGATAACCTTGGTTGGTGTCGAACGTATAGTGCGCAATTTTAGCCGGAGTCGTTCCGCTCGCGCCCTGAACGCGAAAGCGCGGATC
>PLEA01000302.1 GCA_003136335.1 Acidobacteriaceae bacterium
GGTTCTGCGGCGGCCGGGCAGAAGCAACCCCAACGAAAGTGGCGAGCGCTGCCGCGACTCGGCGACCGCGCCCCGGTTCGCGGTGGCCCCGATTCGAGAATACCTGCCTTGCTCCGAAACCGGCGATGAGGGAGCCGACACAAAGATCGCTTGGGCGGCATGGAGAACGTTCATGTGCGGCATAGCGGGAGTCGTTCACACTCATTCTGACGATGCGGTGGATAACGCCACCGTTCACCGGATGTGTGAGGCCATCGTGCATCGAGGTCCCGATGACGAAGGGATCTTTGTGAAAGACGGCGTCGGACTGGGAATGCGCCNNGTTTTCAACGGCGAAATCTACAATTTTCCCGAGTTGCGTGGCGAACTGGAGAAACGCGGCCACCGCTTCTATACCCATACCGACACCGAAGTGATCGTTCATCTGTACGAGGACCTCGGGGCTGACTGCGTGAATAAACTCCGAGGGATGTTTGCTTTCGCGTTGTACGACGAGCGCCAGGGCAAACTAGTGATGGCACGCGATCGCCTGGGAAAGAAGCCGTTGCACTATGCGTTCACGCGCAACCGCCTGCTTTTCGGCTCGGAAATCAAGTCCATCCTGGCTGTGGCTCCTGAGCTTGCCGACGTAAATCATGAAGCGCTGCTGCAATACATGTATTTCGGGTACGTGCTCGATCCCAGTACTTCTTTTCTGCCCATTCAAAAGCTCCCGGCCGGGCACTTGCTCGAGTTCCAAGCCGGTCAGGTTAAGGTTCGGCAGTATTGGGATTTGCCGGAATACGGCACGCACCAGCCTCGCACCGAGCAGGAATGTTTGGACGAACTTGAGTGGCGCCTGGCTGAGGCGGTGCGCGTCCGGTTGATTTCCGATGTTCCTCTGGGCGCGTTGCTGAGCGGCGGCACCGACTCCTCCACCGTAGTTGCCCTGATGGCACGGGCGAGTTCCAGACCGGTGAAGACTTTCTCGATCGGTTTCAGTCACGACGATTTCAATGAAGCTCACTATGCCAGAATCGTCGCCAAACACTTCGGCACCGAACATCATGAAATGATTGTGGAGCCGGACGTTCTGGAAACAGTCGAGACGCTGACCAGTATGCTCGAGGAACCCTTTGGAGATTCCTCGATGTTGCCGACCTATTACGTCTCCAAGATGGCCCGCAAGCATGTAACAGTGGCTTTATCGGGCGACGGCGGGGACGAGATATTCGCCGGATACGAACGCTATGCGATCAATCTTCGACGGAAGATCTTCGAGCGAATCCCGCTCTGGGCAAGGGGTTTGTTCCGGGAGCAAGTCTTTCCGCACTTGCCGCAAAATATGCGCGGCCGAAGATTTTCCTACAACATCACGCTGCCCTGGCGGGAACGATACGTAGACAGCATTTCGTTCATTCCGTCGTTTGAAAGAGATCAACGGCTCTTGTCCGATGAGTTCCGCGAGATGCTTGCGACCAGCGTGAATCCGGAGAACGTGATGTACCGGTATTTCGAGGATGCCCCGACAAAGGACCCTGTCAGTCAAATGTTGTATCTCGATACCAAGACCTACATGGTGGGAGACATTTTGACCAAGGTCGATCGAATGAGCATGGCGACCTCTCTCGAGGTACGCGTACCTCTTCTCGATCACCTGTTTGTGGAATGGGTTACAGGCCTGCCGATCGAATGGAAACTGCGTGGCAGACAACAGAAATATATTCTCCGCAAGCTCGCCGTACGGGTCGGCGTCCCGCAGGAGGCCCTGGACCGGCCCAAGCAAGGCTTCGCGTTGCCGCTGGTGCACTGGATTCGTAATGAATTGAGGGAGTTGATTCTGTCGGTTCTGCTGGAGCCTCGAACTCTTCAACGGGGCTACTTCAATCCCAGCGCTGTAAAGCGATTGCTCGATGAACATTTTCGAGGTCGTCGCGATCATTCCGGCGAAATCTGGCGACTACTGATCTTCGAATTGTGGCATCGGAACTTTCTGGAAAAAATCCGGATGGCGGAATGGGGCTCCGAACCCTACCGCGTTACCAGCGTCGCCGGGAACCTCGGATGAATTCGGCCGAGGAGCACCAGACCACCGTCGCAGCGGCACGTAACGCCTCCGCGCAAGAGTTGAGTCCATCTTCTTCGTCCGGTTTCCCCGGGGCCATCTTTCTCATGATTAATAGCCTGGAAACGGGCGGCACGGAGCGTCAGTTTGTAGAAGTTGCACGCTCTTTGAAGAATAGCGGCAGTGCCGTGGATCTGGGTTGCATCCTGAAAAAAGGTTCTTTCCTCGATAGCGCGGGCCTTGAGGACTTCGGTGAGTTGCATCACTTTGGAGTGCGGCGGAGTCTCTATGGACTGCGTTCCATTCGCAGTCGCTGGCGGTTGATGCGACATCTGCAGAAGTCAGAGTTCGCAGTCGCGCATGCCTTCGACTTTTACGCGAATCTGATGCTCATTCCAGCCGCAAAACTGGCCCGAGTTCCGGTGGTGATCGGTAGTCACCGCCAACTCGGCGATCTCCTTACTCCTGCCAAGTTCAAGGCGCAGCTAGCGATGTTTCGTTGGTGCGACCGGGTGGTGTGCAACTCACAGGCGGCTGCGGACCGTCTGTTGCAAGCGGGTCTGCCGGCGCACAAGCTGGCCGTGATCGGCAATGGATTGCC
>PLEA01000120.1 GCA_003136335.1 Acidobacteriaceae bacterium
GTCATGGAGCGGTTGAAAGCAAACGCCAGCCTGTCTTCGATCCCGGTGATTGTGGTGTCTGCGCGCAATCGCGACGCAAATGTGGACCGAGCGATGCAGGCAGGCGCGAAGGCTTTCCTGCAAAAGCCTGCTGATAATGCCGAACTGCTGTCGGTGATTCGACGAACCCTGGGCGAAAAAAACCCTACACCCGTGCTGGTGCACGATTTGGGGGACCTATAGATTCATGTCCCCCACATAGCCCGGCAGGTTGTAACCCTTGATGCGGTGTTATCGCTGCACAAATACTCGATATACATGAAAGAAACACGATGACCAGACCTATAGTTTCAGCGCTGAACAGTGAGGGCTTCCGTCCCACCCCGGCAGATACACAATCTGTGGCCGACATTCTCGAGCGGGAACTCGACGCTACAATTCATGAGTGGATGGGGCTTGTCGAGAAAGACCCAGATTTAACCAAAATCCCGCTGAATTTTGACGACCGCACCGGCCATCTTCCGAAGCTCCTGCACGACGTGATTGCCCGGCTGCGCCTGGACAAAGGAACGAAAGCTCCGCTTTCGGTCGCTGCCAGCGATCACGGAAAGCTGCGAAAACAACAAGGGTACACCGCAGCTATGGTGGTGGATGAATCCCGAATTCTGCAGGTCTCCATTTTTTCGACGCTGCACAGAAATGAGACTCGTCTGGAATTCAGCAAGCTGCTTGCGGACGTTGTGACCATTGCAGACGAAGTAGATGCACAATTAAAACAGCAGATCCTCTGCTTCCCGCTAGGCGAGGACGTAGAAAAAAAGGAAGGAACGAAGTGAAGTTGCTCTTCCCGAAGTCAATCCAATGCCGGACCTGTCCGTGCGTGGCCCTAAACGTTGACGTCCGGGGCTGTGCGGTGGGACGCCGGGCTTCCGGCTTCCGAAACAAAACTACCATTTCCTGGTCTGGTGTGAGATGAGGACAAAGTCCTCATGGATCCCGGCAATGCAGTCTGCACTTGGCAAAGCTCTAAGCTTTGTCGGTCTATTCACTGCTGCCATGGGCGACCGGGTTTTGCAATCGAGCTGCATGGGAAGTGAACGGGTAGCACACGGAGCATTTTTCGGATGGGAAGAACGGTTTCGGATTCTGGTCGAAGGCGTACACGACTACGCCATCTTCATGCTTGATCCGCACGGGAATGTGCTCACTTGGAATTCGGGAGCCGAAGACATTAAGGGCTACAAGTCCAATGAGATCATCGGTCAACCCTTCTCTCGATTCTATTCTGCAGAGGATATCGCCCGAGCCAGACCGCAAGAAGTGCTCCAGATCGCCGCTGCAACCGGCCGCTTCGAAGAAGAAGGCTGGCGTATGCGTAAAGATGGCTCTCATTTTTGGGCCGACGTAGTCTGCACTGCAATAAGAGATCCGGCTGGTAATTTGCGAGGCTTTTCCACGATCACGCGTGACATCAGCGAACGCCGAAGTATGGAGGCCAGGTATCGTGGCCTGCTAGAAGCGGCCCCGAATGCGATGGTAGAGATAACTCGAGGTGGAGAAATCGTCCTGGTGAATCTTCAGGCGGAAAGGCAATTCGGATACCTCCGAGATGAACTTGTCGGGCAGAACGTTAGCCGCATCATTCCGAAAGGCTTCGCTGAATACCGGCCCACGCACCGTAGTGAATTTCCGGAGGTCCTGATCGCACGGCCCTTGGCAACGGCGATGGAACTCCGTGGCCGACGTAAAGATGGAAGTACTTTTCCGGTGGAGATCCTGCTGAGCCCGGTGGAAAGCCCGGAGGGAACTCTAGTCTTAGCCTCCATGCGGGACATTACCCAACGGAAGAAGTCCGAGGACCAGCTCGTTAGAATGTCCCATTCAGCCCAGCATGACGTTCTTACCAATTTGCCGAACCGTCTGCTACTATACGACCGGATCACCCGCGCGATTTCGTTCGCGCAGCGCCAACGCAAGCAGCTCGCCGTGCTGTTTGTCGATTTGGATCACTTCAAGAGGATTAACGACTCGCTCGGACATGCGGTTGGAGACGAACTTCTCCGGTCGATTGCGGGAAGACTAGTTGCCTGCGTCCGTCGCTCGGACACGGTAAGCCGTCTGGGTGGGGATGAATTTGTGGTACTGCTTTCCCAAATCGAGCGCGCAGAAGACGCCGCCCTTAGTGCGCAGAAAATTCTCGCTGCTCTCATCGCGCCGCATCAAATTGACGACACCCAACTCACAATCGATGTGAGCATTGGAATTAGCTCCTATCCAAGCGACGGCCAGGACGCGCAGAGCCTGATGGATAGTGCGGACACCGCCATGTACGATGCTAAAAAACAGGGGCGCGATAACTACCAGTTCTTCAGATCGGACATGCACGCTCGCGCTGTCGAACGGCAATCCCTCGAAGGCAGTTTGCGTGCTGCCTTGGGAAGGCATGAGTTCTTGCTGCATTATCAGCCAAAAATAACCCTTAAATCAGGAGAGATTACCGGAGTCGAGGCGCTTCTGCGCTG